>JACDAE010000463.1 GCA_013695595.1 Ktedonobacteraceae bacterium
TTGGCGTAGGAGCGTGTGCTGGCCACCGCCCGTGGACCCGATCTCCAATGTTAAGTCCACGGGCGGTGGCCAGCACACGCTCCTACGCCAATGGGGTTGAATGACGGTTGACAAAGTACTTACGCTGGTCCCTACGTCGGTTCTTACGGTGGCTCATGGGACTCCAGACTTGCTCATTTCAGACAACGAGTATAATGAAGTATAGAAGACAAATATCTATATTTTTATCTGTGAGCAAGAAATGGAGAGCCAATGCATATTGTGTGGAAACAACGTCTGTTAGTGCTTGGAATTGCTTTGATTGTCGCCGGTTTTTTCACTATCGATACACTGTCTATCTCATCTCCCCTGCATGCCTCCCCATTAGCTTTGATTGGCAAGGCTCCTCATAAAAAGCCTGCTATACAAACAAATTGCCCATCACCGGCACGTGCTGCCGTACGTGGGCCAGTCAAAGAAGGAAGGCGGCAAAATCTTCTCTATACATACAATACCAGTAGCGATGGTTTTTTACTACGCTATGACATTCGCAGTGGCAAAAAAACAACAATCTTGAATCTCAATAATGCGACTATTAGTGATGCACGCATCTCACCCGATGGACATTTCGTCAGCTTTGTCACACAGGTCAACGGCCAACTGGCTATCCAGATGGTGGGTGTTGACGGTCAGAGCCTGCAAACCCTTTACTGTGTGCCGCATAATACAGCACCGATCAACTTCATCGATGATCTCTTGTGGTCGCCCGATCAGCAACACCTGCTCTTCAGGGTGCCCAACCCTGCGAAAGAAAGAATGACTCCCCTTCTCCAAATACTGGATCTCGCGCACGGCTCGTTACACACCATCTTTACTCCATCGGGCAACGTCGGCTATATTCCTCTTGCCTGGCCAGTTGCCAATCAGGTCTATATGCAGGGATATTCTCTGAACGCTTCCGATACTGTCGCTCCACATGATGTCTATGTTCTCAATGTTTCGAGAAAGAGAATCAAACATGTTGCATCAATCACTGGCTACGACTGGGATATGAGCCTGACACCAGATGGGAACCAACTCCTCCTTGGGCAAGGTGCGGCACTTCCACCTCAGGGACAGCCACAACCACCCAGCCTCATCAGCACGCAGGCTATATCTGGCGGGAATCTGCAGGTGATCTACGCCAGTCATGTCTATGCCGTGACACAGATATGCGCCATCTCCTCAAAAACACTCCTCTTTGTCCTGGGTGGTAGATTTGCATCAGGAGCACGCGATGGCCTATGGAAAATTAATACGGATGGTAGCGGCCTTACCCACCTGACCAGAGATGGAAAACTCTTGAGTGACCAGCATACGTTACGGTCAACTATCTCGCGCGATGGGCGCATGTACGCTGTTGCCAGCTATAATGCTACTGCCGATGATAAAGGGCAGACGCTAGTACTTTATGGTGCCCTTGGTGGGGGAAGGACAACTGTGGTCGATAGAACTGATGCTGGAAACAATCCCGAAATTGTGGGTTGGACGACAGTGTGATAATGTTAAGGCGAAAATCTATGTATAATTGGAATGAGTAGAGAAGAGTATTGCTCCTATCATCCCTGGAAGGAAGCCTTTTATGAGCACAAAAGAGCCAGAACAGCCTGGATGGCAACCCGTACGCGTCGTTAAGCCCGCACAATTTGATGCCAATACTCCTCAGACACCGGGCATGCAACGTGCCGCCGCCATCTCACGCGAGTTGGCCGGATCGCAAGGGATCTGGGCTGGTGTAACCGTTGTCGCACCCCACATCGCCAGCGGCAAACACCATCACGGTGAGCTTGAGACGGTAATCTACGTAGTATCTGGAAGAGGGAAAATTCGCTGGGGCGATGCTCTGGAATTTGAGGAAAGTGTTGAACCCGGAGACTTTATCTATGTCCCGCCCTTTGTGCCACACCAGGAGATTAATCCAGGCGATACACCATCTCAATGGGTCATTGTACGGAATTCGCAGGAACCCATCGTCGTGAATCTGGAGCCGACAAGTCCAGTTCAACAGGCTGCGAATGATGCTACACATCAATTGTAGAACCTATACTCTTTGAAAAATTGTTGCCGATATACGATGTCATGGGTCAAAAAGAGGTGTGAGCAGGGAAGCCATTTATAATTCCGGGAGAGGGTCAAATCGTTCCATCAACCCATATAGAATTTTATCGCCCACACGGAATTATAAATGGCTTCCCTACCCTGATGGTATTTTTCCATAACGCGGATTTATTTAAAAGTATAATCGCGCCTGGGTGACAATACCCATGTAATGGTGCTTGTGTCGACATTCCTATCCTAATTGGAAACTGCTACGTTTATCCTTGCTAATACGTTTCTGTTATGGAAGCAATTAGAAGACCCTATCAGATAATCATACTATTAAATATGTTATACATACTCATTCTCTAATGTATGGGGGATAATGCTATGCGACCTGAAGAGATGGTCGGTCAAACATTGGGCCACTATCGCATTCTGCGTCCATTGGGCCAGGGCGGTACCGCAATAGTATTTCTGGCGCAAGACATCCACCTGCACCGGGATGTCGCCATCAAAGTTTTCCAACCGCGCGAAGGCGATACGCAGGATTTCTTGCGCCGCTTCGCACGTGAAGCACGGGTATTGGCACGGCTCGATCATCCCAATATTTTGCCCGTATACGAATATGGCGAAGATGAAACGCTCGCCTTTCTGGTTATGCCGCATATGGCCGGTGGATCGTTGCGCGATTGGTTGCGTAAACGCGGTGCCGTGTCCGTCCCGGAGACCATTCGCCTGCTCAGCCAGATGCTCAGCGCATTGCAATATGCCCACGAGCGCAACCTTATTCATCGTGATATCAAGCCCGGCAATATGCTCTTCAAGGCCGATGGCACATTGATGCTCTCCGATTTTGGGCTGGTCAAGGTGCTTGCGGGAGAAGGTGGAACCGCATCCCCTCTTAACGATTCTACCAGTATCACCGCCCAGGAACTGACGGGAACCCCTGATTATATGGCTCCGGAACAGATCCAGGGCAAGGTCGTACCCGCCAGTGATATTTATGCGATCGGCGTTGTGCTCTATGAAATGTTGACGGGAAGTCAACTTTTTGATGCTGATAACTATATCGGCGTGCTTGTGAAGCATATGTATGAGCAACCGCGCCCGGTACGTGATGTCAATCCTCAGATCTCACCAGAACTGGAAGCGGTCGTAATGCGAGCACTCTATAAAGAACCTGCCAGACGTTATCAGCAGCCAGATGAGATGCGCCAGGCGTTACTCCAGACTCTCAAAGAAGATGCAATGTCGGTGACAAACAGAAATACTGAGCCAACGGCAGTGATTCCACCTGCCTCGGCTCCTTCATTTCCTTCAATGCCAGATATAGAAAATACGCACACACAACAACAATCACCTTCTCCAATGCATCTTCATACCCCTCAATCCATGCCCGTGACGCCCTCTTCATCGACACAATCTGATGCTCATCCAGCTACACATGTATCACCCCAAATAAATATGGTACCTGCTCCATCTTCTCACATGCCCCCTCCTGTCTATACACCTCAACCCCCCTTTGTGCCGACGCCACGTCCACATTCTAACAGGCCAGTTATGCTTGCACTCGTGCTGATTATTCTTGTATTGATTGCTAGCCTGGGTGGTGTTATGTACGCCCAAAGATCTACACTATTCCCGCCATTAGCAACGGCAACGCCTCATCCTACTGCTGGAATTACACCAGTCAACAAAGGGAGCACACCAGTAACGACTGGATATAGCCAGATAGTTCCACCAACGATGACAGAGTGTCCATCATCAGGTCAGGCACGTGCGGCCATTATTGCTCCATTGGCGTTGGGAGCGCAGCCCAATGTGGTCTACATCGTCAATGAAGGTACATTGGATAACCCGACATATGGGACTATCAAGCGGCGAGAGGCCAATTTTCAGACGATGCCAGGCGTCGAGATTCGCAAAATGGCGCATACTTCTATCAGTGAGGCTCAGGTTTCAAAGGATGGTCAATGGGTACTGTTTGTTGCCAACACAGATGGCGTAAGTGAGTTGCGTCTGGTACGTGTAGATGGCCAGGGTTTGCAAACACTTTATTGCGCACCGGCTAAGGAAACGATCAGCAATAGTCAATGGTCATTTGATCAGCGAACGATTGTTTTTAATGTCGGTTCGGGTGTTAGTATTGCTACAACGTATCTACTGGACGCCACGACCGGGAATGTCCAGGCGGAACTGGTCCCACAATCGACGCTGGCTTATACTCCACGCACCTGGCTTGATAATACTCATGTCTATCTGACCAGTTCCGTTCCCAACTCAGATGCTGGTGTGCAAGACCTCTACGTCCTTGATACGAATAAAGGTCCCAATCAGCATGATAGCACTTTACAAAAAATTGTGCCTGGCTTACAACCCTGTGGCAGCTTTGATAGCAGCTACGATTCGCGGCAACTCCTTATAAGTACCTGTCAGCTTGCCCCTCCAAATGGAGGCGGGATAAGTATGCCTGCTGGCCCTACAACAATCACCAGCGAAGCCGTAACAGGTGGTCATGCTCAATCGATACAGACATTGCAGCCAGATGCAGTAACCACGCTACGTGCTGTCAGCCCAACGACGCTGCTCTTACTCGTCGAGAATGCCAGTGGCGATACAAGTCAAAACGGTTTATGGAGGATGAACACCGATGGCACGGGACTCATGAAATTGACTAGCGATAAGCAAAACACACAATCGCTCTGCCAGTTTTCGCAATACGCCTGGTCCAATGTTTCACGAGATGGGACATTGTACGCATTGCAGGAAGTCGTCCCGAATACAGATGCTCGTAAGACGACATATAATATGTATTATGGTTCAATGAGTGGCGGAGACGCTTTCGAGTTTGCCAACATTCAGGGAACGCAATTGTTGCTAGCTGGTTGGACAAGTTTATAGAAATAACCTTTGCTTCTCCAAAAAGGTAAACCCCTTGACAAAACTTCCCTTTTCCGGTTACATTTTATTCAAGCGATTGAATAACTTTTACGGAGCGGGTAAGGGAGAACAAACGAGCGTGTCCAGAGTCAATAATGTAGCTGAACAACGGGCGTCAATTATTGCTGCGACTATCCGCGCCCTGACCCGCGATGGCCTCGCCGAGACCACAACGCGCAAGATTGCCGCCGAGGCCAACGTTAATCAGGCGACGTTGCGTTACTATTTTGGTGCTAAGGATGATCTCCTCTTTGCCGTCCTCCAGGAGATGATGCAGATCACGCGCCAGATCGTGCAAACAAGCCTGCCAGTGGATGAAGATTTGCATACCGCCATTGCTATGGGCCTCAAAGCTTTCTGGGCACATGTGGAAGAGGCACCAGAATTGCAGGTCATCCAATACGAGCTTACTATGTATGCGCTCCGTAACCCGCAGTCGGCATGGTTGGCCCGTGAACAGTACGATGGCTATTTTTCCGTCATCGAGGCATTATTTCAACGCTATCTGGAGGCCGCAGGCAAAACAAGCGCACTTCCACTTGCCGATGTGGCCCGTTTCGTTGTTGGGGGCATCGATGGCCTCATCTTACAGTATGTGAGCAATCCAGATCCTGTTCGTGCTCGTAAAAGTCTTGATAGCCTCATTCTGGCTACTATCTCTCTTATGGAGGGATCAAATTTGCCCGATGCGAGAATATTGGCATGAAAAGATCAATATGCTGTTTCAATATGTGAAATTCCCGAAATGACGTAGGGGCATCACCTTGATAGTAGGAGGAGCCATGCAAGAAGCCCAGAGTTCAGAAGAGCAGAAAATCTCGACGTTAGAACATCCTGACGGCTCATCGCAGTTTTTACCAGTTACTGAGCAGCCGTATACGTATGAATACTATAAAGAAATCTTTGCCGGACGCCCGATGCCTTTCGCATATGTCGATCTCGATCTTCTTGAGCAGAACATATGCCAGATACTGACGCGGGCACAGGGCAAACGCATTCGCCTTGCCTCCAAATCGTTGCGTAGCGTTGCGATTTTACAACGCATCCTTGCTTCTGATAGCAGTTTTCAAGGCATTATGTGCTATACCGCACGCGAAGCTCTCTACCTGACTGCTAGAGGTTTTACCGATCTCTTGATTGGCTATCCCGTCTGGAATGAGCAAGACATCACCGCCATCACACAGGTCACACGCGAGGGTGCAAGCATCACCTTAATGATTGATAGCGTTGAGCACATCGAGCACATTGAAGCCCTGGTGCAAGGTGAAGGCGTAAGCCTGCCCGTTTGCCTTGAGATCGATATGTCGCTGAACATTCCGGGTCTGCATTTTGGTGTCTGGCGCTCTCCATTGCGCACACCTGAGCAGGCACGCCCGCTCATCGAGCGTATTCTCGCTTCATCCTCCGTGCGCCTTGATGGATTGATGGGCTATGAAGCCCAGATCGCGGGTGTGGGAGATAATATTCCGGGCCAGAAGGTGAAAAATACGCTTGTGAGGTTGTTGAAACGTCGCTCTCGTCGGGATGTTGCCGATCGTCGCGCCGCCTTTGGTGCCCTGGTCAAGACGTATGGTGAGACGTTACGTTTCGTCAATGGTGGTGGTACAGGTAGTATTGCGACAACCGCGCAAGAGGATGGTGTGACCGAGATTACCGTTGGCTCAGGCTTCTATGCGCCTATGCTGTTCGATTATTATCAGGACTTCCACTATCAGCCCGCTGCCGGTTTTGCGATTGAGATTGTACGCCGTCCTCAACCTGCGATCTATACCTGCTCCGGTGGTGGCTATATCGCTTCGGGCGCGACCGGACGTGAGAAATTACCGCATCCTTATCTGCCATCTGGTGCTGCCCTCGATCCTCTTGAAGGCGCGGGCGAGGTGCAGACGCCGATTAAATATAATGGTCCCATCCACCTGCAACCTGGCGATCCAGTTTTTCTACGTCACAGTAAAGCTGGTGAACTGTGCGAACGCTTCACTCAACTCCTGTTAGTCTCTCATGGCACAATTGTAGATGAGGTTACAACGTATCGTGGGGATGGCCAATGCTTTATCTAATCCTCAATCGGCTCGAAATGAGGGTACTAGAAAGGAATAAAGGTTATGGCTATTACGCAGGGTGAGCGGTGGAGCAACTGGTCGGGATCGGTGCAATGTACACCCAATCAAGTTATTACTCCTTCTACTATTGATGAGCTTGCACGCCTTGTTGGCCTTTATGGGCGTAGTGGCCGCCATATGCGCGTTGTTGGTGCAGGCCATTCGTTTACTCCGCTTGTCCAGACCGATGATATTTTGATCTCTTTGGAGCGCCTACAAGGCTTAGAGTCTATCGACCGTGAAGCTGAAACGGTGACCGTGTTGGGTGGTACACAGTTAAAGGCCCTGGGGGATCTGCTCTTCCAGCAGGGACTGGCACAGGAGAACCTCGGCGATATCGATGTGCAGAGCATTGCGGGTGCGATCAGTACGGGCACGCATGGCACCGGTATCCAATTTGGCACTTTGTCTACACAGGTCGTCGGTCTTACTCTGGTTACAGCGGGTGGTGATATTCTGGAGTGCTCCCCCGACCAGAATCCCGATATTTTTAAGGCCGCGCAGGTCTCTCTAGGAACGCTGGGTGTGATCGCAAAGGTAAAACTGCATGTGGTGCAGGCCCGACGTATGCAGTATCAGGGGCAGCGTCAATCATTGGCTACTTGCCTCGATAATCTGGAGCAATACAGGCAGGACAAGGCGCATTTTGAGTTTTACTGGTTCCCCTATACCGAATGGGTACAGACTAAATGTATCAATGAGACCACTGCTCCGGTCAGCAAAGGCAACATCTGGAGCACTTTTAATAAGATTGTGCTCGAAAACGGCGTCTACTGGCTGATCTCTGAGGCCTGTCGCCTCATTCCTAAATTCTGCCAGAGCGCCTGCCATATCTCTGCCCGCAGTATCGCCAATGTGAGCGAGATCAACTACAGCCACCGCCTCTTCACAACGCCACGTCTGGTACGTTTTCAAGAGATGGAATACAACATTCCTGTTGAACATATGCAGGCCGTCGTGCACGAGATTCAAGCCTGTATCAAGCGGGAGCAGTTCGCCGTTCACTTTCCCATCGAGTGCCGTTTCGTGCAGGCAGATGATATCTGGCTCAGTCCAGCGTACCAACGTACATCGGCCTATATCGCGGTCCATATGTACAAAGGTATGCCTTATCGCGCCTATTTTTCTGCCATTGAGGAGATCTTTAAGCGCTATCAGGGGCGACCACATTGGGGCAAGTTACATATGCGTACAGCCGCCGAACTGGCCGAACTCTATCCGCGCTGGCACGATTTTCAGCGTATCAGAGCGACGCTCGATCCCCAGGGAATATTCCTTAATAGCTATCTACGTGTATTATTTGACGTTGAGATGCCTGCTTTAGAATCATCTATCAGGGAGGAAATCGTATGAGTGATGTAAGCGACAAAGTGACTGATCTTCCATATATCGGTCCTACATTACGTAAAAACACACTCGGCCTGCGCCATGCTATCGTCATTTCGGTCGCCGTGATGTCGCCTGCTGCATCCGTTTTTTTTAATACTATTCCACAGGCTGGCTATGTCGGTGCCGCTATACCACTCTGTTTCGTTATCGGCTTCATTATCGCGCTCGTCGTCGCCAATCAGTATAGCGAGTTCACACGTGAACTGCCAACCAGCGGTTCCGCTTATACCTTTGTGACCGAAGGTCTTGGTCCGCGCATGGGCTTTTTAACGGGCTGGGTTGGATTAATGGCGATAGCTACTGGTGTTCCCTACTCGTTTGTTTTACTGGCAGCAAACTTGCAGACGCTGATGATACGCTGGTTTGGTTTCAACCTTCATTGGAGCTTCTGGTTTGTTCTGGCGATGGGCATCGCCTTTGCTTTCTGCTATCTTGGCGTGCGGCAGTCCATGAACGTGGATTTTACTTTTCTGGCCGTTGAGATTGGTATCTGTCTTATCCTGGCGAGCATTGTACTCTTTCAGGTAGGCCAGCAAGGTGGCCTCTCGGCAGCCCCATTCACTCCGAGCGTGGTTCCCGCCAATGGCAATATTGTGGGTGGCATTATATTTGCGGTGCTGAGTTTTATCGGCTTCGAGACGGCGGCAGCCCTCGGTGAAGAGACGCAGAATCCCCACCGGAACATTCCACGTGCGGTCTTTGGATCGATGATCGTGGTCGGCATTTTCTATATTATTATGTCTTACGTTGGTACCGTTGGGTATGGGATAGACCATATGGCAACGGGCTTTGCAAATGATCCTGCGCCCTTCGATACAATCACGCGGCATTATGGGAATTCTTTCCTCGTCGTTCTAATCGATCTCGTAGGCGTGCTCTCCTTCTTTAGTGCTGCATTGGCTATCATCAATGGTGGCGCACGCATTATCTACACGGTTGGTCGTGATGGCCTGTTGCCCTCCTGGACTGCGCGGCTTCATGGTACGCGCCATACACCCATCGGTTCGATCACCGCTTTGTGTATATTTGGTCTGGTTGTTGGTCTTATCCTGGGTTTTTGGCTGACCCCTATCAATGCGTTTGCGTTCCTGGGCACGCTCGATGCGCTCTTTGTGCTCGTTATTTATGTACTGGTCTGTATTGCAAGTATCAGATTCTTCCTGCGTAAGCGCAGAGCGCAATTTCATATTGTGCGTCACGGCGTCATTCCAGTACTCGGTACCCTGTTTATTCTGGCAATCTTCCTCCTGCTCGTTCTTTCCCCAGGCGCATATCCACTCAGCCTGGTTCCTTATATTCTGTTAATCTGGCTGGTAGTTGGCGGAATAGTGTTGTTTGTGTTACGCGACAAATTCGCCTGACGGAACTTCATCATACGTTAGATCAATCCCGTTTCGAGAAGAATGGACATTGCAACAGTAGGGGTAAGGG
>JACDAE010000471.1 GCA_013695595.1 Ktedonobacteraceae bacterium
CACGCAAGGTGACGCCCCTACCCTTCTTCCCCTAATGGATGGAGAGTCATAATAATCGTATCAACCTCATGGTCCAGATGAAAACGCTGTGTTACCTGCCTACGTATATCATATTTGGGACAATGCTCTTGTAGAATTGATCTGTTTTCGCTATTTTATAATAAGAGAGGAAGTAGAAACACACTCATGCCTGGGAAGGATAACCCTATGCAGCTTGAACGGATCATGATTTGCGGCATGTCTGACACTGCTAGCGAAACAACATGTATTGGAAGAGGAGAGATCGAATGTCTGCAACTGCGATAGAACTGCCCTTATTTCCTTTAAACGTAGTGCTTTTCCCTGGAACCGTCTCGCCGTTGCACGTCTTCGAGATGCGTTATCGCCAGATGATCATCGATTGCCAACGCGAAGAGCGGCCATTTGGGATTGTGCTGGCACGTCCAGAGAGCGAACACTTCAATGAGAAGCCATATCCTGTCGGAACGATCGTGGACATCAGTAATTTAACGCGCCTGGATGATGGCCGTTACACCTTTATGGCGGTTGGTGTAAAGCGTTTTCGTATCGTCAGCGAGCATCATGATCGGCCTTATCTCTCAGGACTGGTTGAGCCGTTCAAAGACGTTGCCGAGCCAGAGGATGAACTGCTTCCACTCTCACAGCAGGCATACAGCCTCTTTGGTGCCTATCTCGGAATGTTATTGGAGGCGTCGGAAGGCGATAATGAGGTCGATGCGAGCCTGCCAGAAGATCCAGAAGACCTATCGCACTTTATTGCGTATTTCCTGGATATCCAGGAGGAGCAAAAGCAGCACTTTCTAGAACTCACTTCGACGCGCCAACGTTTACAAGAGGAGATCGCCATTTTGCGCCGAGAGGTGCCCTTTATGCGCCAGATCATCTCACGCAACGTTCCTGAAAATATAACACGTTTAAACTAAATTTTGTAGGAGCCAATTCATGACCGATTACGCCAGTTTTCGCCAGCGTTTAGATGCCGTACTGCGCACCCTGGATGTGCAGCAGGTACAGCAATTTCTTATAGACTCGAAACAATGGAGCGCTGATGCTTTGCCTGCTGACCCGGAATTCACCATGTATATGATGATTGCGGGCAGTGTAACCATGCGCGACCTGCATGAGCGTGCGCGTCTATGGCTGGAGAGTCATGGGCATACAGAGGAGGCACAGGTTATGTTGGGAGCGGGTAAGAAGGTGGGGACAAGAACTGGCGATCAGCGTAATGCGAAAAGTGGAGGTGGTGGGAATCGTGCACAGAATCAAAAAAAGGGTGGCCCACCGCAAGGGCGCGGCAGGCCACGTTAAGGTGTCAGGAGTTCGTGTTTTGGGCTTGCTGCTGGGCCTGTGCTTCTTTAAGAAGGTTCAGCGGCTTTGCAATAAAGCCCGCACACGCTCCATATTCATGCAATACGGTAACTGTTTCGTGGGTCATGAAATATTTTCCATTGCCTACCACACAATCGTTCATCACCAATAACACACTAAAGCTGGTCTCCACTGGCATCATTTGCAGGACCCGGACCAACTCCGCCATATCGGCTATATCTATCCTCTGTGGGCTAACAATTGTATCTTCCAGAGCTACCTTTTCGGGGTAGATGTACAGTTCGGCGTGACCTATACTTAAAGCATTCATCGGCTATAATCCTCTCCTCTACCATGACAATAAACACATAGGTTATATATAGTAAGATTCAGCACGGCATTTCGTTTCAGAAAACCCGAAAATGGCCCTTGTGGCGTAGGGGCATCATCGTTTTTTAACGGTATGCAGCAGCTTGCAATTGAAACAATTCTGCATACCGTCCATTGAGAATCATCAATTCATCGTGAGAGCCACTTTCGAGGACGTGGCCCTGCTCGATCACAAAGATGCGATCGGCCAGGCGCACCGTGCTGAAGCGATGGCTGATGAAAAGCGTTGTCTTACTCCTTGTCAGAGCGCGAAAGCGGGTAAAGATGTCGTACTCGGCCTGGGCATCAAGCGCGCTGGTTGGTTCATCGAGGATCAGGATAGGGGCATTGCGCATAAAAGCACGCGATAGGGCTATTTTTTGCCACTCGCCGCCGCTCAGCTCCACGCCCTTCTCAAACCAGCGTCCAAGCATTGCATCATAGCCCAGTTCAAGTTTTGAGATAACCTTATCAGCCCCGCTTTTCTGCGCGGCATCTTCGATCATCTCCTGATTTTTGAGGTTGCCGATGCGCCCGACGCCGATATTCTCCTGCACCGTCATCTGATAACGCACAAAATCCTGAAAAATGACGCCGATCTGTTCGCGTAAGTCTTGCAGATCATACTCTTTTATATTGCACCCATTGATAAAAATCTCACCCTCATCAGGATCATACAGGCGCGTTAAGAGCTTTACCAATGTTGTTTTCCCCGCGCCATTCAGCCCCACCAATGCGATCGCCTCACCTGGATGGATTATGAAGCTGACATGTTTCAGCGCGGGTTCTTCTTTCCCTGGATAGGTGAAGCCCACGTCGCGAAATTCGATCTCCAGTCCGCGCACATCAGGTGGGACCGCAACCGGGGTGGGATGGTCGGGCGAGAGGATCTTAGGTTCATATTCTAAAAACTCAAACAAGGTGTTGACGAAGAGATTGCTTTCGTAGATATCGGAGACGCCATCGAGTAGACCCTGAAAGCTTTGACCAGCCTGGTTTGATGCCGAAACATACTTGGTTAATTGTCCCAGGGTGATATGGCGCAAGACCGCCTGCAGGGCGATATAGAGGTAGATGCTAGAGTTGGCGATAACCGTCAGGATCGACCAGAACAGACTAATGAATGCCCGTGGTACGAGGATACGTTTATTCTCCTCATATAATTTTTCTGAGATGTGATGAAAAAGGTTCAGGAAGAAGTCGCCCACGTTAAACAGTTTGATCTCTTTGTTGTAGTGGTCAACGGTCATGACCTGCAAGAGATAGAATTGTCGTCGTCGTTCGGGCGATTGACGGCGGGCGAGCAGAAATCCTCTGCGACCATAACGACTGTTGGCAATAAATGAGGGTATGGGGACCAGGAGCGCGATAATCACCAGCCACCAGACCAGGTGTGCCAGCAAGAAGAGCATGGAGAGAAGGACAATGGTGGTACGAAACAGGTCAAACAGTTGCGAAATCATATTGGCAGGTTTATAGGTTGCTTGTTGGGTAGCATGGCGCAGAGTATCGTAGAACTCTGAATCCTCGAACAGGGCGAGGTCTAATGTGTTCGCTTTTTTGAGAATGAGGAGTTGGACGTGGTCGGAGACGCGATCTTGTAGGAGTTGTTGGAGCGTATTGCCGATTTTGCTAAAGAAACGGTCGCACAGATTGACGACCAATTGTAAGATAACGGGGAGCCAGATGGGGGCAATCGTTCCCTGTTTGATGCCCAGCAAGACGCCATCCAGGAGGAGTTGCGAGATAGTGGCGGTGAGAGCGGGTGTGATGCCGCGTGCAACATAGAAGAGAGCTGTACCTACAGTTAACATAGGATGTGCCGCCCAGACGAGGCGTACAATGCGGGGCAGGCCAGCCAATGATGAGAACACTTCCTTGAGCTTGAAAGCGTCGTCTTCTTGCTGGCTATTTCTTGCTAATGTGCGAGCAGAAAAAGGCATGAATGGTCAACTCCTTCTCGAAGATCTCTACAACATGTCCTTTGTTAAAGAATAAAGTGGAAAACGAGTAAATGGGATGTCTGAAAACGATAAAAGGTAAGCTGTATAATAGAGACGTGAATCGACCCATTCAATCAAAATGAACATTGAGGCATGTGGGTGTGATACGGAGTGCGAGGTTCTCTCTCATTGTTTCTGGTGGTTCGTTACTGACGGCCTTTGAGCTTACGCCAGCCGCCTGCACGGTTATTGGCAATAATGGCTTGAAAGAGGTTCAATAGAGCATCCTTATTGATGGTTTCGCCCTGACGGACTTGAATCGTCCGTGCTGTCAGGTTGCCTTCTCCCTGGTTAATAATGCCCTCAGGATCGGGTGCGAGGGGATCATGGATGAAAATGTTGAGATGATCTTTCGTTCCCAGTAGCGCACAGATGTTGCCGTTCAGGGTAAAATAGGGTTGTCTGGTGCGCTTGATGGTCTCGGTCACCTCTGGATCAGCGGCATGTACCAGATCTCGCACCTGGCGGCAAATTTCCTGCTGCCAATCAGGGAGAGTCTGAATATATTCATCGATGCGAGAGTCGGTCTGGTATGTACTCATCTAATGATGATATCACGAATATAGAGGAGATTTCCAGCGCAATACCGTTTCAATATCGAGAACGATGTTGGCAACCAGTAGGGGTAAGGGGAGGTGTGGAGTGGTGGCGGGGGCCTTGAGCTTACCCTGGTTCCAAATCGCATTCCCATCATCGCTACGATTTGGAACCAGGGTAAGC
>JACDAE010000480.1 GCA_013695595.1 Ktedonobacteraceae bacterium
GCTGGCACGCGAGCGCATCCAACTCTTGTGCGATCCCGATACCCCCTTCCTCGAACTAAGTCCACTGGCGGCATGGGATATGTACGACAACGAGGCTCCCTCCGCTGGCATTATCACGGGCATTGGATTGGTCGAGGGCCAGGAATGCATGATTGTGGCGAATGATGCCACCGTCAAGGGAGGTACTTACTATCCACTGACGGTCAAAAAGCATCTGCGTGCCCAGGAGATCGCTGAACAAAATCACCTGCCTTGCATCTACCTGGTCGACTCAGGGGGCGCTTTTTTGCCACTACAGGCCGAGGTCTTTCCCGACCGCGATCACTTTGGACGTATCTTCTACAATCAGGCACGCATGTCGAGTCAGCGCATTCCACAGATCGCCGCCGTCATGGGCTCCTGCACCGCTGGTGGAGCATACGTGCCAGCCATGAGCGATGAGACAGTGATTGTGCGCGGCAATGGCACGATCTTTCTGGGTGGTCCACCGCTGGTCAAGGCGGCAACAGGCGAAGAGGTCAGCGCGGAAGACCTGGGCGGTGCAGATGTACATAGTCGTGTCTCAGGCGTTACCGATCATTATGCGCTCAATGATGAACATGCACTGGCGATCTGTCGCAGCATCGTCTCACACCTCAATCGCCGCACCCATGTGCCCTGGGATATTCACCCACCTGAACCACCACGCTACGATGCAAACGAACTGCTGGGTATCGTTCCTAAAGATAGCCGCAAGAGCTACAATGTACGCGAAGTGATTGCGCGTTTAGTTGATAGAAGTGATTTTCACGAGTTCAAAGAACTCTATGGCACGACCGTCGTGTGTGGCTTTGCACGCTTGATGGGATATCCCGTGGGAATCGTCGCCAACAACGGCATCCTTTTCTCCGAGAGTGCGCTCAAAGTGACCCATTTTATTGAACTGTGCGGACAACGCCAGACGCCCCTGATCTTTTTGCAGAACATTACGGGCTTTATGGTTGGTAGGCAGTATGAAAACGGCGGTATTGCCAAAGATGGTGCCAAGATGGTGATGGCTGTTTCAAATGTGCCCGTGCCTCGTTTTACAGTCATGATCGGTGGTTCGTTCGGTGCTGGCAATTATGGGATGAGTGGTCGTGCCTATTCGCCAAGACAGTTATGGATGTGGCCCAACGCACGCATCTCGGTCATGGGCGGACAACAGGCAGCAATGGTACTGGCAACTATACGTAAAGAGGGTATGGCCGCGCGTGGTCGCAGTATGACACAAGAAGAAGAGGCAGCCTTTATACAACCAATTCTGGATAAGTATGAGGAAGAGGGTAACCCATATTATAGTACGGCACGTCTCTGGGATGATGGTATTATTGACCCACGCGATACCCGCACGGTACTGGCGCTGGGGATTGCGGCCTCGCTGAACGCGCCGATATCCGACAATCCATTTGGCGTATTTAGAATGTGAATCCAAAGGACACAAAACATGCTCAAAGCGATTAGCTGCAACCCACACGAACATTCATTTCAACATATCACTGACCTGGAAAAGCTCAAGGATGAGCACGATAATCCCGACTCGATTATCTGGCTCGACATGCTCAATCCGACTGAGGAGGACATGGCAAAGATTGCGGAAAAGTTTTCCCTGCATCCTCTTGCCATCGAAGACGCAACACGTGAACATCAACGTCCAAAAGTTGAAGAGTACGAAAATTTTTACTTTGTTGTATTCTATACCGCTGACACCCAGGAAAAAAGTCAAGAACTGAGCATCTGTGAGATAGACATGTTCCTGGGCAAAAACTATCTCATTACCGTTCATGAACATCCTATTCATGAATTGCAGGAGGCAGAGCAGCGCTGGACGCGCAACTCTAAACAGCTAGAATGGGGCATCGGCGTACTTCTCTACTCACTGCTAGATACGATTGTCGATCATTACTTTCCCATCGTTGATGCACTTGTTGATATAGCAGAGGATCTCGAAGATCGCCTGTTCATGGGCGCAACACGCGACACCCGCTTCACACAACAACTCCTCGAATTGAGAAAACAATTTCTGACCATGAGACGCATTGCAACGCCTGAACGCGATGTGCTCAATGTGCTAACAAACCGTGATACCCCCATCTTCGACGAACACGCCACGATCTACTTCCGTGATATCTATGACCACATCACACGCCTGGCCGATACCATTGACCTCTACCGAGACCAGTTGAGCAGCACAATGGAGGCCAATCTATCAATCGTCTCCAATGATCTAAATAAAGTGATGCGCACACTTACGGTTGCCTCGATCATCCTGATGGTTGATGCCCTGATCGCCAGCATCTATGGTATGAATTTTGAGAATATCCCTGAACTACACCTCTATTATGGGTATTTTGGAGCACTGGTCTTGATGGCATCGCTGTCAATCTTCCTGGCTTTCCTCTTTAAAAAGCTGAAATGGCTTTAAGCTGCAAATACTTTAAATGCCCGTGATATTGTTTAAAATATGGTAGGGAAGCGATTGCATCGCTTCCCTACCATATTTAACGCATTTATTGATATTTAGAGCATCCATTTTTGGAAGCATAGTCCATCAAAAAATGGGCATCGGAGTAATACCCCGATGCCCATTCCCTACAGGTTATTTTAACCTACACACTTAACTTCAACTTCCAGGCCCCTCTTCCATGCGTTGCAGCATAGAGAACACGACCGGAAACTGAGAGGGTCAATCCATACACAGCGACGCGTGGCAGACCAGGTGCCGCAGGAACCCACCAGGTGCTTGTTCCCTGCAACATCAGTACACCGAAATCAGTCGAGACATAGACGTAGCCTTTCTGGTTATCGTATGCGACACCAGTGATGGGCTGATCGCCTAGATTGTGGCTGATATCCTTCCATGTCGCCTTACCCGTTGTAGGATTGTAGGTGACATCAAAGACGTGCCCAGGTGTGGTTGGGGTATAGGCATTGTAGCCAGAGTATGAGATGTACGCATGGTACGGATTCTCTGGATCGACTGCAATACCACTAACGAACCGGGTAGGCTGCGCAGCCGTATCGATACGCGAGAACGAGACACTTGCGGCGGCTGCATTCGCATTGTTCGATATAAAGACACGACCACGACGTGTGGCGCTCCAGAGAACGCTCGGACTCTCTTTTGCACGACTCAGCGCAACAACATAGTTCGTAGCGGGAGCATCGCCACCTTTATCGGTGCCGTAGGTAGCTCCGCTAAGATCCTGGCCGACGGAGACCCAATCGCCACAGGGAGCAGCAAAATCGCCTGTAAGTTCATTACAATGCTGCTGAAGGTAAGCGGCTTGACCACCACTATCCTGCGTCCGCCAGACATGTTGCAGACCAACAAACATCGTCTGACTGACTTTGGGATCACCGATCAGTGGCACATAGAACGATGCCGACTCGTTGCTCGCGGTGAGCGGATCAGAGATGTAGTTCCAGCCATTGGGGTCGTTTCCATTAAAGTTCACATCAATGCTGGGGCCGTAGTAGGTATGCATGCGAATGTTTGTGTTACCCGCATCAATGACCGACTGACCACCATCACCACCAACAGATTCGAACCAACTGGATGGCGTGCTTGTATAGGCCCAGGTACCATTGTCCTGAGTGCCACCAATGACATCGTTATTGGGATTCTTAGGATTAACGGTCAGGCTCTGGAACTGGATTGTTGCCAATCCGGCATTCATGCTATACAGCCTCGTTGGAATGGCCGAGAGCCAGAGTTGACAATCAGCAAGGTCTGCTGCCGTTGTCAGGCCACGATTGGCGCACTCGCTTGAAGCGTTGGCAAAAGTGCCGCTGGTGCGGACCACGCCACCATCAGAACCCGTGATTGCAATATCAGGATTGCCGGGTACAAATGCAAGTGCATGCTGGTCAGGATGCAAGCCCAGAGGAGGACTCTGTGTATCGTTGGTCATGTCGGTGAAGCTGACACCGGCGTTGATTGAACGCTGAACCGCTCGCCCATTGGATGGAGGAGTTGCGGTGAAAATTTCAGTATAGGCCATCGAGCCACCCAGCCAGACGCTATCGGGATGTCCGGCAGGCGATGCCACAACCATATCATAACTACACTGCGTCTCACAGAAATTGTACGATGAGAAGCCGGGTGTGCCAGGTGTTGCATTCGAGAGTTTGGTCCAACCAGGATTAGCTGTCCCATTGGTTAATGTAGCAGCAGGTACAAGTGCGTTATCGACGCGGTAGAAATCAGCGGTTCCTCCAGCATTACCTGAATCACCGAGATAAATGCGCAACTGCCCATTGTGTGGGGCAAGAGCAAATTCAGTGCGTGCAGTCGAGCTATTGGCAATAGTCCCGCCGCCAGGAGAGGCAAAAACCTGCTCGAATGCGCTGCCATTACTGCGATACAGACCATAATCGAAGACAGAGAAGTACACAACGGATGGCTGGCTGGCAGCAACACCTGTGCGATCAAACAGGATCTTCGAGACTCCACCACGGAAGTAATCCCCACCTGTAACAGTAGGAGGGTTGACCACGTCCGACTCTTTGCTGAAGACCAGTTTGAAGGTCGCGCCACCGTCAAGTGACTCATAGAGTCCTACCACCGGAGCACCAGGAGGGGTGAAGCGGCCACCATTCACAGAGGAAGAGCCGTGGCGTGCCACCGCTGTACCAATATAGATGTGCTTCGCATTCTTCGGATCGACTGCAATCGATGCAATCGAGCGATCTTTTGCGGCGGAAACGCTGCCGGCCACAAGCGACCATGATGCGCCGTAGTTGGTTGATTTGTACATGCCAACACCAGCTTCAGAATCGCCTGATCCGTTAGGCTCGCCCGTGCCCACATAGAGGGTTTTACCCGAAGGATCGGTTGGATCAATTGTGATCGAGCCAATCGCATTGGAAGCGAGGCCATTGGACGATGAGGTCCAGGTTGGCGTTGTCGCCAGACCATTTGTCGTCGCCCAGATACCGCCGCCAGCCGCACCAACCCACACGCGACAGGACGCAGTTGTACAATCGTTGGCAACCACAATCACCGTCACACGACCAGAGTTCGTCGTCGCACGACCGGTGTAGGTCACCTGTGATGGAACGTTACCCTGAATAGGTCCAAGCTGCTGCCAGGGCTGTGATGCCGTCGTTGCCGCGCGTGTATTAACGGAAGACTGACGGTTGAGCACAGATTGATACGAATTCGCAGCATTGATCGTCTGGTTATAGCCTACAGACGTTGCCGGATAGGCCGCATTATCATAAGCTTCCTGACTGGCAGCAACAGCAGCACCGCTTCCACCATTGGCAGGACTACCCGGATTACTATCATCATACGCATCGTCCTGACCGGCATGCGTACTCAGGAAATGATTAAAATGAGGTTGTACTGGCGACGCAAGCACCGCCGTGTGAAATAAAGAACTAATGACCAGCCCTACTGCTAATACAACGACAACAGGAACTGTATATTTGATTTTCGAACGCGATATACTCTTCATGAGCCCTCATTCTTTATGGAAACCGCAATAAGGCATAGTGATGCTCCGAAGATAAAAAATAGAGCGACACTTTATACCTGCACAATATAGTAGAAGGGATCTGACCACGACGGATCAGCAGAAGAAAGACTCCTTTCTTTATAGAAGATTTGTGGACTACTCAGCAATATATACTGAATGAAGTTACTATTGATGGATTTTCCCCCATTTTAAGAGAGGTATAACGCGCAAAATAGAGAAAACAGCCTCTTGTCAGCCCTTTGTCTTAGAGATGGCACCCGACAAAACACGAATTCGCTTTGCAGCTTTTCGTTAAAGACTTCAAGTAGGCTTCCACCGTGTGACTCTTCAAACAGGGCCACACTTCTTCATCATTCATAATATATACACATATAATAATATATAAGTCAGGGAGAAAAAGCAAGGGTTCCATGACTTTTTTGTTCTATTTTCCAGGCATACAACTATTCTCAGAAAAGTACAATGCAATGCCTTTCTAAAGATATGTAACCATAACTATTCAAGAAATTTCTTCAATAAGTTTATTTTGTGCCATGGCCGTTTGTAGTGCAGGAGCAATCTGTTGATAAATAGCGGTATTTGCATAGCCCATCCATGCAATCCCCGTTGTCACATCCAGGGGAGTTGACAGGAGTGCCCCACGCTCATTTGTGACGAGGACGCCTGCTTCACGTGCAATCAACTCAGTGCATAGATCATAAGGATGGCAACAAAGGCCAGGATGCTTGAGGGCCAGGGGGCGTAGATCGGCGATCCAGCGATCATGACCCATAATCAGCTCATAAAGCTGCCCACCAGTCGCAATATACTGGTCTTCAAATGATTGCGCTGTCCCTTGCTGAAGCGGGCCGAGCACCTGCTCAACTACTGCGTCATCGATGGCGGCCAGGAGGGCACGGTTGCCGGGAAAAAAGCGCGTAATCGCACCGTATCCCTGTGCGATGGTTGTGGCCTGTGAGGGATGGGGATGCAGGGGCATACGTTCACTTGTCAGACGATTATAGCGTTCGGCCTGCACGCCCTGTCCCGCCACCGCCCACAAGGTATCACTGAGATGTTGCTTGACGAGGGGAATCTCCGTCTGCACCGCCAGTTCGATGTCGGAAAGATTGGTCTCTGCACCACGATTGGGGGCCACGCCCGTCAAGATCCACGCCGGTCGCTTCTGGTACATCAAGCCCCGTGTGCCATCGATTGGATCAATGATGATGCATAGTTCGGCGTGGGCAGGATCGGTTCCGGCGGGGAAGACGCGCCTGCCATCCATGCCCAATCCCTCGGCAATCAATAGAAATGACCACTCTTTTCCGAGCGTCTCAAAATGCTGGAGTAAGATGTCTTCAGAGATACGATCAATAGCATAGATGGTATCGCCTGCCTGCTCTGCGACTATCGCCGCAAGCTGTTCGGTCGTGCCCTGCTCACAGGAGCGGACGACGCCGTCGCGGATCGCGGCATGGATCGCGAGGATGCGGGTGAGTAGGGTGTGGGTGTCACGAAGCATGGTTTTTCTCGCTTTTATATTTTAATAAACGCAATATATTTCATAAACACGGAATTATAAATGGCTTCTCTACCCTTATCGCTCTTTTCATTCCATCACACCGCCAATACGCCACACACAAACACGGAATTATAAATGGCTTCTTTACCCTTATTGCCAAATTTGGACAGAGGCCAATGCATTTTCCGTCCTTCTTTAGGATACATAATAGAGAAGAATTGTGGGAATGGCAAGCCCACATTTGCGTTCCACACTATAGGAAATCAGCGTGTTGTTTATAATGGTTCTTTCCCCTGCTCCAATGCACTTGCCTCGTCTTCGTGACCCATTGCTCGGAGGAGGATTGCATAGTTGGCTCGAAAGGTTCGCGTCGATGGATGATTCTCTCCGAGAATACGTTCTGCAATGGCACAGGCTCGCATATATAATGATTTTGCTTCCTCATATCTCCCCTGCTTCTCATAAAGGTAAGCCAGAGTTAAAGCATTTCTCGCAGTATCCACATGCTCCAACCCGTGCAAACTCTCACTAATAGAAAGTGCAGGGGTAAGG
>JACDAE010000494.1 GCA_013695595.1 Ktedonobacteraceae bacterium
GCCCTGGATTGTGAATGGGCAAGGTTGACGATGACCCTCAATTTCTGCTACCATAGCATTCATGAACACGCAACCGACTCAAGCGCAGGGATGGGGGATCGTCGGACACGAGCGCTCCATCGATATACTACGCCGCACAATTGCCGCGCAGCAGGTCCGCCATGCCTATCTCTTTACTGGCCCTCCCCATATCGGTAAAGGCTTGCTTGCTCATCGTTTCGCTCAGACACTGCTGTGCACCGGGAATCCTGATCCTCTCGTCGTGCCAACCAATCCCTGTAACACCTGCCTGGCCTGCCGTAAGGTCATGCATGAAAACCATCCAGATGTCCATACTGTGAAGAAGGCACCCGATAAGCAGTTCATTCTTATCGAGCAGATCCGTGGTTTGCAGAGCGATTCGGCCCGTCGTACACTGGAGGGACGGCGCAACGTTTTCATTATCCATAATGCCCATGAAATGAATATGCAGGCTGCAAATTGCCTCCTGAAAACATTGGAGGAGCCGGAACCTGATGTTATCCTTCTGCTCACGGTGCCCGATGCAGGTCTTCTCTTGCCCACTATTCTCTCACGCGTACAACAGATACCCATGCAATTGCTGACCACTGCCCGGATCAAAATAGCCCTGGAACAGCAGTGGGAGGTCGAGGCAGAGGAAGCCGAGCTTATCGCCGCCCTGGCCGCTGGCCGTATGGGGTGGGCTGTGGAGGCTGTGGAAAAAGATGAGCTGCTCGACGAGCGCAAATCCCAATTAGACCTGCTGGCAAAATTGCCTTCTCATAACAAGATTCAGCGCTTCGATGCGGCCCAACGCCTCAGTGCCGATACCGAGAAGGTCGACGCTTTGCTTGATCTCTGGCTGCTCTGGTGGCGCGACCTGGTGCTGGCCTCCAACGATTGCCTGGACCTGACCGTGAATGTGGATATGCGCGACCTCTTAAAAAAGCAGGCGGCAAAATTTGGCTCAGCCGAAGCCGAAAGAATGATTCGTGCTATACTGTCAACAAGAGAGGCTATCGAACAGAACGTCAACGCCCGTGTCGCGCTCGAAGTGCTCATGCTCGATATGCCGAAAATTTCCTGATCGTGTTTTGCTCAACGAAGAGGAGTGCTCCCAATGCGTAGCGATTTCCAGCATCTGCTCGTCCGGCAAGAAGAAGGTTTTGTTATTCTTACCATGAATCGGCCCGAAGTTCTCAATGCTTTCAACGATCTTATGTTAGAGGAACTCACTGAGGCCACCGAAGCTGCCGCACGGGATGCATCCATCCGCTGCGTGGTTATTAATGGAGCTGGCAGGGCCTTTGGCGCGGGTCAGGACTTGCATGGATTTGCAACGGTTCACGCAAGCGGCGAACCAATTAAGGTCAGCGAACATCTTACGAAATATCATCGCTTGATCCGGCTCTTTCAAGAGATGCCCAAGCCCGTCATCGCCGCCGTGCATGGGGTCGCCGCTGGTATCTCCTGCAACCTCGCCCTTGCCTGTGACATGCGCATCGCCGCTGATAACGCACGCTTTGTCGAAGCGTTTGCGCGTATCGGCCTGGTACCTGATGGCGGCGGCGCTTTTTTCCTCCCACGCCTGGTTGGCCTGGGAAAAGCCCTGGAAATGGTGCTCCTGGCAGATGAGATCAGTGGTTCAGAGGCTGAACGCATCGGGCTGGTGAATAAATGTGTGCCTGCCGATGATTTCGATGCTTTTATCCTTACCCTGGCACAACGTCTGGCGCAGGGGCCAACACGTGCGTATGGCTTGATTAAAGAACTGATGTATCGCTCGCTTGATAGTGATCTCCAGACCTCACTGCAACTTGAGGGCGAAATGCAAGATGTGGCTATGGGGACCGTCGATCATCGTGAGAGCGTCCGTGCTTTCCTTGAGAAACGACCCGCCAACTATACCGGTCGCTAATATGGCACGTATCGACAATCTATTGTACAGCAATGTTCAGATGCAAGGGCCGCAACGTCGGCAGTGGCTGCTGCAACACTCTCCGCAACATTTGCAGCAGTCCGCCGCACTCGTTGTACGTGCTCTACATCAGCGCGAACCATCTACATCACAAAGTACCCTTGTGCTCGGAGCCGGTGCATGCACCGAAGTTCCGCTCGTCGATCTCGCACGCGCCAGTGCTGAAGTCGTCCTTGTCGATCTCGATCTTCCTTCTATGCAACAGGCAAGGGGCGAACTTACCTCCGCAGCCTTACGGAAACAGGTTCGCATACTGAAGGATGACATCAGCGGAGGGGTCAGCCAGCACCTCGCACGCCTGCTTGCACAACAAAACTGGTCGCAACTCGCCGCGCAGGGTGCACGCGCCGTTTTTGATGCAGCCGCCCTTTGTCTGGAACAATGCCCGGTACCAGATCCTCCTCACCTGCAAGAGCTTGCTCCCGGCGATTTCGGCCTGGTGGTGAGTTCGCTGGTCATGACTCAACTTTTCAGCTATCCCATCCTTGATGTGCTCGATGCTATCCAGAATAGCGCGCCTGCCCTGCTTAATGAGCAAGAGCGCCATCGCCGCTATCAGGATGCCGCGCAGGATTTTCGTATCCATATCATCAATGCACACCTGCACCTGTTGCGTACCCTGTTAGATACAGGCGGCGTTGCAGTTCTGCTAAGCGATATCCGTGGCTTCGTCTTCAACGTTCATGGCACCGACCACGATGCGACCCACCGCCGCGCTATACCGCTCGTTCCACGCGCCTTTCCCGATCTTGTTCATGACACCTTTACGCTCATGGAAGAGGCACACTGGGAATGGTTGACCGACCTGTCAACCGAACAGCGCCCAGGTCGCGGCTACGAAGTTGTCGGTTACATGCTCAAACCATGATTATGCTGCTGCATGCTTAAAAGAACTTACCGCCCACAGCATTGTCAGCGCCGCCAGCACGATTATAATGATGAAGCCCGTTAGAACCGCCCCATCTACAATAATTCCTCTAAACAACAGGCGCGTGGCATTCACTATATAGGCAAGAGGATTGACCAGCGCGATGCTGCGGATAATGGGCGGTGCCAGGGTGAGTGGCAATAAAATGCCTGATAACAGCAATGCAGGGAGCGTCAGCGTGTTGAGAAATGAGGACAATGCATTGGTGTCTCGTAGCAAGAGCGCCAGTGCATATGAGCAGGAAGACAGGCAGAGCGCCAATATCATCACGAGTCCAAGCGTCAGGAGGAGTCCTGCCAGATTGATATGTACACCGAGCAAGATTGCAATAAGCACCATTAAACAGCACTGGACAAGCAATATCAATATATCGCGTAGCAATAATCCAAGTAACAATGCCCAGCGGCTGACAGGCGTGACGCGCAAGCGTTCGAGCACACCTGCCTGAAGATCGAAGATCAGACCAAAGCCATTAAAGACCGTGCTGAATATGCCCATCATTACAAGAATGCCCGGCGTAAAAACCGTCAGAGCGCCCCCTGGAGGAAAACCTGGCACATTGCTGAGCGGCTGCAACAGTGGCGCAAACAGAAACATGTAACATAGTGGTTGGAATAGGCCGAGAATGGCCCAGACAGGATTGCGCAGCGTCAAACGCATACTACGTATAAAAAGCAACCAGATATCATGGAGCGTTTTCATTGTGGATTCTCCTCATCTAAAATCAATATTATGCATGTATCTGTGTAGCGTCAACGACCTGAATGGGAACATCTGTCATCGAGCGAAGGGCGAGCGAGCGTAATCGAATGGACCGTCGCGCCAATACTATCCAGCAGGTGTACCACCGTCACCAGGACCTCCTCACCATGCTCAACAGAAAGTTGGAGCCTCAGTTCCTGGGCCTGTGTCGTTGGAAGAGCATGCACCTCATGCACAAATGCCTGTTCACGCAGGTAGTCATGCACTTGCGATGGAGTCATACTACTGTGCGTCAGGCTCAATGTAATCACATCGCCTGCCACCTGTTGTTTGAGCTGGGATGACGTGCCCTCAGCGACGATCTGTCCAGCGTTGATGATCGCCAATCGGTCGCACAATTGATCGGCCTCGTCAAGGTAATGTGTGGTGAGGAAGATGGTTGTGCCATTGGCCTGTAGTTTGCGCACTTCTTCCCAGAGCATCGCGCGGCTGTGTGGGTCCAGGCCAATGCTCGGCTCATCCAGAAACAACAGGCGAGGTTGATGAACAAGTCCAAGTGCGAGATCGAGGCGGCGGCGTTGGCCGCCCGAATAGGTGCGCGTTGGTCGGTCAGCGAACGTTGCCATCTCCAGGCTCTCAAGTAATTCTGCGGTTCTCTTCTGTGCATTATGAGCAGAGAGGCCATAGAATCGTGCCTGCATTATTGCATTTTCGCGCCCCGTTAAGGCGCTATCCGCGCCACCCTGTTGGCTGACGTAACCGATGCATGTGCGCACACGATACGGCTCGTTTCTCAGATCATATCCGGCAATCGTTGCACGCCCCTTATCGGGTGGTAGGAGCGTTGTCAACATACGTAACGTTGTCGTCTTGCCCGCCCCATTGGGGCCAAGGAAACCAAACACCTCACCTTCTTGAATGGTCAGATTGACACCGCGTACCGCCTCAACAACCTTGCGCCGATTCCGAAAACTTTTCCACAGATCCTGAATTTCGACAATTGCCACCGTTGTTTCTCCTTTCTATCAATGGAAAATTCAATACCCGTAAAGCGTATGTAGTGCATGGCGATGCATGGCCGCAATACATACATACAGAATGTATGTATAAAAGTCAAAAAAAGGGCATTCTATTATTCAAGTTGAGCGATGCCGCGCAGAAAAATGTCGATCATCTCTGCTGCCTGAGCTTTGAGTGAGAAGGCGCTCTGGTCGCCCAGCCATGTACTCGTGATCCCATAGATCAATACGACCGCCATTCTTGCCGTCACCTCCGGATCCACCTCTGGCCGCACTTCGCCCGCCGTTATGCCCTTGCTAATCATCGTCGCGAAGCCCTGTAT
>JACDAE010000517.1 GCA_013695595.1 Ktedonobacteraceae bacterium
GGGTAAGCTCAAGGCCCAATACATTTCACTTTAGGGGAAAAACCCATCCGGCGACGAGGGTAAGCACGAGGCCCCCACCCCGCTCCAAACCGCCCCTTACCCCTACTTTTGAGCTTTTTCTCGGTAGTTGAACGCTACTGAGCATCATCTTTTCCCCTAATGGATGGAGACCCAATTTTCCACAGCTTCAAGAAGAGTTTAGTCGATGACAACTTTCGTCGCGATAACGTCGCGTTGTCTGTACTCAGCAACCGTTCCCTCAAGCGTCACGCTTTGTTCTGTGCGAATATCACTTGAGGATGCACCCACACTAAAGGTGAACGCGCCCGGTTCGGTCACGAAGCGCATCTCTGGATCATAAAAGGCGAGACGCGACGGGTGTATGGCGAATGTCACTCTGCGTGCCTGACCCGCAGCGAGCGAAAGGCGCATAAAGCCCATGAGCAGCCGTTGAGGGCGAGCTACCGAAGCAACCTCGTCTCGACAGTAGAGCTGTACAACCTCGTCACCGGCATGCTCTCCCGTGTTGCGTACAGTAACCGATACTTCGATCGGGTCCGTACTGCTCTTTGCCTGTACGACCATGTTTTCATATGCAAAGGTCGTGTAGCTTAAACCATGCCCGAAAGGGAACAACGGCGCGGTCGGCGAGTCGATATAATCGCCAAAGAACATCGCGCGATCACCACCGGCTCGCGTGCCCATATAATTCGGTATCTGACCAACCGAACGCGGCAGGCTGACAGGCAAGCGGCCTGCTGGATTTATCTTGCCAGTCAGGATATCGGCCAGCCCATTGCCCCCCTCCTCTCCTGAAGGGAAAACCTGTAGGAGGGCCGCAGCTTTATCGACAAGCGAGGTGAGCGTATGGACACGACCACTGAGCACCACAATAACCAGCGGTGTCCCGCTTTGTGCCAGTGTGGTGATCAGCTCTTGCTGAACACCAGTAAGATCGAGATTGGTGGCATCATTCCCCTCTCCCACCGTCACTGGCCGCATAAGACCGCTCTTACCAGCGACGACAACGACTGCAACGTCCACTCCTTTGACCGCCTCAAGCGCCTCCTCAAAGCCGGAGCGATCGTCGCCCAGAACGTCACACCCCTTAGCATAGTTGATCTCTACCCCCTCAAGCGCGGCTCGCAGTCCTGCAAGCGGAGTAACGTGTGGAGTGAAGTATGGGCCTGGGGCATACTTCCCACTGGCCTGCGGCACCTCCAGTCCACTTATATCCAGGTCTTGAGGTGCGGCATAAATTATCTCCAGATGAGAGGGATAGTGATAATCGCCCTGCAGAAGCCGCTCGTCGTCGGCTCCTGGTCCAATGACTGCCACACGCTTCGTCTTCGGTGAGAGTGGTAGGATACCCGTGTTAGTCAAGAGAATGGTCGACTCGGCGGCAGCCCGACGCGACAGCGCACGTTGCTCAAGCGTTTGAAATACGATATTGGTGCGCTCCTCATCAACGTAGGGATGCTCGAAGAGGCCAAGCTGAAACTTGAGCCGTAACACGCGACGGACAGCGGTATCAATCTCTTCCTGAGGGACACGACTAGCCTCAACCTCAGCCTTGAGTGGCTCTTTATAGCAATCGATGCTGGGCAATTCCATATCCAGACCAGCGTGCAGGGCCTGGCGAGCTGCATCCCCCTTATTGGCGGCGACATGGTGATGCTCCATAAGCATGACAACCGCATTATAATCGGCAACAACCGTTCCCTGAAAGCCAAGTTCCTCACGCAGTAAGCCGGTGAGAATAGCTCGACTCCCGGCACAGGGTAAGCCGTCGACTGACGAATAAGAGTTCATAATTGTCGCGAGACCAGCGTCACGAATTACCGCTGCGAAAGGCTCGGCATATACCTCGCGCAGTTCTCGTGGGCCTAATTGAACAGGTGCCCAATTGCGTCCACCCTCCGAGAGGGCGTAGCCAAGAAAGTGTTTTCCGGTAGCGGCAACACCATGAGACAGATCATCGCTCTGCAGGCCCTGAACATAGGCAGTACCGATAGCACCAATCAGTACGGGGTCCTCTCCATACGTTTCCTCAACTCTTCCCCAGCGTGGATCACGAGCGACATCGAGAACTGGTGCCAGCGCATGCCGGGCACCAACTGCCAGCATTTGCGCACGAATAACCTCTGCCACTTCTCGAACGAGTTCTGGGTGCCAGGTTGCCGCCAGCCCAATGCCTTGAGGGAAGACCGTTGCATCACGATGACAGAAGCCGCCGGTAGATTCCTCATGCACAATAATCGGAATGCCCAACCGCGTACGCTCAATAGCCACTTTTTGGAGTGCATTCATGTACACAGCGCTCTCATTGGGATGCAGCCCTGTGGCGGCCCCAATACGCGTTACCTGCCCGATACCTTGCGGCATTTTCTCAGCGACAAGATCGGCGTTGAAGGTGCCGCTACTGACAAATTCTGTGCTCCAGATACAGTTCAACTGAGCTAACTTCTCATCTAGCGTCATGAGTGACAGTAAATTTTCAACGCGCTGTTCAATCGACATACCTGGATCGCGATAAGATAGAGTTGACAAACGTATACTCCTTATATAGTTCATGACATCCAGATTTTTGCTGGCTAACGAGACGAGAGCCAGCAATTACCTTATTTTGAGAAGCCAGCAACCAGACCACCCAGCAGTTGGCGTCTACCAAAGATATAGAGCAGGATAATCGGGGTCGCCGACAGAAAGACCGCAGCCAGAATGGCCGGGACGTTGGTCGTAAATTGTCCCTTGAAATTCGCGAGCGAAAGTGGAAGGACGGCCACCTCCTGACTTTGAGTGAGGACCAACGGGAACAGGTAGCTGTTCCAGACCTGGATAGTCTCGTAAATGATGACCGTGATGATAGCCGGCCTTGAAAGCGGTAGGACCAGGCTGCGCAAAATGCGCCAATGACTCGCACCATCAAGCACCATCGACTCGTGTAGTTCATTGGGAATATCCCTGATATAGGTGACAAGCACAAGAATAGACAGCGGAATGCCGAAGGCGATAGAGGGCAGAATCAGCGCCAACAGGGTATCGTAGAGATGCAAGTCGGAAACGATGGCATAAATTGGAATGATCGTTGCCTGTAGCGGGATCGCGAGTCCAAGCAATAAAAAGCTGAAAACGAACTGTGTATAGCGATTTCGGGCCTGTGAAATCGCGTAGGCCGCCAGCAGAGAGACCACCAGAATCGCGAAGACACTTATGACCGTGACGAAAACGGTATTGAAGAAGTAGGTAAAGAACCCGTTTTCCAACACGGTGGCATAGTTCTCCAGGGTTGGGTGCGATGGGAACGACCAGGGAACGTCCGTGAACAGGTCTTTCTGTGGCCGGAGGCTTGTGAACAACATATAGAGGATCGGATAAAAAGAGAATATGAGCCAGAGCACACCGAACACTACCGGGACAATCTCCCAGAGGCTACGTTGACTGAACCGACGGTTTGGTCGTGGTGCGGCAAGCGCCCTTTTGTGCGATAGTTCAGTATTTATCGTGTTTTGTGTATGAGAATGGGTTGCCATACCTATAATCCCTCCAACTGACTCGACATTTTGCTAAAGCCGGTAAAACGCAACAGGACAAACGAGAGGACAATACCAAAGAGGGCCAGAACAACCGCAATCATGCTCCCGTAGCCTACCTGCCCATTTTGAAAAGCCGTGATGTACATCTGGAGAGGAAGTACGCGAGTCGCATAACCGGGACCGCCCTGTGTTGTCACCCAGAAGAGGTCGAAGTAGGTGAGGGAACCGGTAAAGATCAAGGTGGTCGAGGTGATAATTGTATATTTCAATTGTGGCAAGGTGATGGCAAAAAAGTTCTGGATGCGTCCGCCTCCATCAATATTGGCGGCCTCGTAGAGTTCTTTTGGGATCTGCCTGGTGCCGCCGAGGTAGAGAAGTGCGTGAAACGGGATGAACTGCCAGGACACGATGACCAGCACCACGTAAAAGGCCAGGCTGGGATCTCCGAGCCAGACTCTTGCCAATCCTGAGAGGCCCATTGCGGTCAACAAGGGATTGAGCACGCCGAAATTCGGGTCCAGCATATTCTGCCATGTGAGCGCGATGGCGACGGCAGAAAAGAGTAATGGCAGGAAATACAGGACGCCGAAGACACTCCGATAGAGTTGTTTCCCGGCCATAAAGACGCCGAGCAAGATGCTAAGTGGGGTCTGTACGATCCAACTGATTACCATAACCTGGACCGTCAGGAAAAGAGAATTAAGGGTGACCTGGTCGGAAAACAGAGCACGCCAATTGCCTAAACCAATCCATTGAGCGGGTGACAGCCCATTCCAGCTCGTGAAGCTGTAATAGAGGGCAATAAAAAGAGGAATGATGGCGAAGGCAACATAAAAAAGGAGTGCTGGCATGGTCCAGAGCACAGCGAACATGGTGGACGGCTGTGCCTTCTTTGGCGTTTTTATTATTGCGCTCATAGCGCTCTCCTATCTGAGCTAGGCTCAATACCACAGAGATATGCATCCACGCATAGTGGTCTCCTCTTCAACATTGAAAAGGAAACCACCATGTGGTCTGATTGTACGAGGCGACTATCGAGGAATAGCCAGCATTTGAAGCGAACCAGCACGCAAGGGAACCTTCCCGTGCTTATTAAGCCCCGATAGTTTTGTTCATATTGGCGGAGAACGTCTCAGGAGAAATCTGGTTCAAGAACACCTGGCTCAGATTAGTCAAGCTCGCTTGCGCTTGCGTTGGGGACAAAATCTGATCCCAGGACAACTGGAAGTTCGGTGCGTTCTTCGCCATGTTATAATTGTACGTCAGCCACTCGCCGTTCGGTGCAGCAGCGAGCTGGGACTCAAGCCCCTGGACTGGTGGCACATCACCCACATTAACAAAGCCTTTGACCATCGCATCAGTTAAAATGCCATTCTTGAGGTAATCGACCGCATTCTTGGTCGATTTTGAAGAGCTGGCAACCGAGTAAAAATTGCAGGGGTTTCCGTAGACATTCTTCGGGTCGCCCTTGCCGCCCTCTACCGCAGGGAATGGGAACCAGCCGAGCTTGCCACTGGTAATAAAATCAGGGCTATTCGTCTGGACCACTGAGAAGTTCCAGTTTCCTTGCAGCATCATCCCGGCCTTCCCCGTGTAGACCAGAGCGGTGTCCTGGTTAGAATCAGCGCTGGTCGATGTGTAGGACGTACCGAAAGCCCCCATTTTGACGAGATCCTGAATCATCGTATTTGCCTTGATAAATGCGGGATCAGACCAGGCCTTGGCCTGGCCGGCAAAGACGGCATTAAAGACATCTGCTCCGCCGATGCGATCAACCAGGAACTCGGCATACATCAGGTAGGGCCACCGGCTACTACCAGCAAGCGCTATCGGAATAAGGCTATTTTTCTTCAGTACATTGATAACATTGAGCAGCTCTGACCAGGTCGTGGGTGTGCTCAATTTGTACTTGGAGAAGACCTCTTTATTATAGAAGAAGAGTTCCGTTTGCATCCCGGCGTTAGGAATCCCGTAGTATTTGCCATCAAAGGCTGCATTGGAGAGGACTGACGGGAAAAATTTGTTTTTCCAGGTAGGATCAGCGGTCAGGTCGGGAGTGAGATCATACACGTCATTTGCGTTGACATATGACTTAAGGATACCACCGCCCCAACCAAAGAAAACATCGGGCGGATTTTTAGCACCCATTGCCACCTGGAGTTTTTGTTTGTACGGATCGTTCTCAAAGAAGTCAACGTGGGCCTTAACCGTCTTCTGTGCGCTGTTATAGGCAGCGGCGGCAGCCTGAACAACTTTCTGTTCATTGCCTGTACGAATGTCCCACACTTCGACGGTTCCTGTGCTACCTCCCCCTGTCCCTGTTGATTGACTACCACCTACACCGAAACAACCAGCCAACGTTGTTGTCAGGGCTGCTCCCCCTGTGACCTCTAGAAAAGTACGACGTGATATTCTTGCGTTCATTGCTTTACCTTCCTGGCATCTCTGCCTCGCGGGATTTTTTTCAGAGGCGCGGTACTCTTAAAATACCTTCTTACGTTCGGATGAATGATAACTATAGCGTTTCTTTAGCGATGGCTTTCCTGTTTATGCTCCTTTCTAGCAAATCTGTGTTCCTGAGTGATATCGCATGCAGGAGGCACGCACACAAAGCGTTGTTGTTAGCTCGACGCGCGTGCTATCAAGGGGTTCTCCTGCGATCAGGCGAAGCAACATGGTCGTTCCAACGCGGCCCATCTCCATAAGTGGTTGACGTACCGTGGTAAGGGATGGCGAGAGAATGGAGGCAATCGGTACATCATCGAAGCCGATGACGCTCATATCATGAGGTATGCGCAGTCCACGAGCGCGAAAAGCGCTGTAAACTCCCATTGCTTGCATGTCATTCCCGGTAAAAATAGCTGTTGGTGGTTCAGGCAATTCTAACAATGCACAGGCCTGATCATAGCCAGTCTCTTGTACGAACGCTCCTGAGCGGATAAGGGCTGGATCGACAGGAATGCACGCGTCATCCAGGGTTGCGCGATAGCCTGCAAGCCGGTCCTGGCTGCAACGGATCGATGGAGGACCAGTAATGATGGCAATACGCCGATGGCCAAGCGAAATAAGGTGTTCAGTCGCGAGCCGCCCACCGAACCAATTTGTTGTCCCTACTGAAGGAACATCGAGCCCCAGATCCCCTCGTTGATCAATGGCAACAAATGGAATCTTATGCTTAGAGAGGGTATCAAAGCATTGCTGCTGACCATGCAATAGCACAAGGATAGCCCCATCAGTTGCTTCACTATTGAGAATTTTGGTGAGCCAGCGTTGCTCAAGCTGCAAAGTATCCTGGGTTACCGAGAGCGCCAGCCGTAAATTTGTCCGCGACAATACCTCCTCAACACCGCGCACAATCTCAATAGAATACGGATTGTTGAGGTCTGGTATCAGCATATCAACAATGCCACTACTCTTCCTACGTAAACCCTGTTTTACGCGGTTGCGGATAAAACCACTTTCCTCGATTACCAACTCTACTCGCTTACGTGTCTCAGGGGCCACATCTGGATGATTGTGAAGAACACGCGAGACTGTAGGAATCGAAACGCCTGCAATAGATGCAATAGATGTGATGGTACCGCGTTTAGAGACCGCTTGTTTCATTCCAGTACTCTACCTTTTACGTTAGAATTATACTAAGTATTGTCGATAACTTTCAATTTGTCAAGGGCAAAAGCACCTTATTCGATTGCTAGCATGTCTCAGGTAAGGGCATCTGAACAATCGTGAAGAATATACACAGCCGTAATATAGGGAAAATGGCAAGAGATGCAATCGTGTCGCGTTCAAAAGCCACCTGTTTCACCCCAGGTGATCCAATTTTTACGTTAAAATAGAGAAAATATTATCGATAATTTTCAACCAGAATTACTTTGACTCACATTGCAAATGGCTGGCGTCTTACCTGATATATACCTGAAATAAGATAATGGAGCATAACAAATGAAGCTTGGGTATGCCTGTATTAATCTCACCTTGAAACGCACATTCCGCACCTTACGCCTGGCAACCTTGCAGGCACAGGGGACCGCATACTTACAATTGCTCGTCAATGAAAATATGCACCTTCTGGCAGATATTTTGCGTTGGAATCGTGAGCACCAGATTATGATGTATCGCCTCTCGTCGGAGCTCGTCCCTTTCGGCTCACATGATACAGTAGACTTACTGGCGCTTGACTTTCCTCAGCGGCAGGAGATTGCCCGTCTCGCGCAAGGCATGCGCCTTTCCACCCATCCAGGCCACTTTACCCTTCCATCCGCACAAGGAGCAATCTGGGAGAAGAGTCGCCGTGACCTGGATTACCATTGGACGCTTACGAATATCCTGGGTATCGAGGGAGATATTGTGCTCCATGGTGGAGGCGTCTATGGAGAGAGGGCCACAACCACACAGCGTATTAAACGGAATCTTCTGAGCCTGCCCCCGGAAATTTTTCGTCGTATTCGCCTGGAAAATGATGAGCGTGCCTGGTCGGTGGGACATCTCTTACCGATCTGTGAAGAGATCGGCGTTCCTCTGATCGTCGATGGACTCCATCACCGGCTCAACGGCGAGGTACCCCTGGCAGACCTGCCCTGGGATAGGATTCTAGCGACCTGGCATGGTCTCACCCCAAAGCTTCATTACTCTGAACAGGATCCTACAAAACGACCAGGTGCCCATAGTTCCTATGTCGATGCGCATGCCTTTCAGAAGTTTGTTGCCAGCGTTCATATGCCTGCTTATGATGTTATGCTGGAATGTAAAGCGAAGGAGCAGGCACTCTTGAAACTACGTGAAGGCCTCACTTCACTTCCCGCTGACGGGTCTTCTAACTTCGCATGGGGTGAAGTTATGGAAAAATAGCCCGTGCTCCCCCAGAGAACTATTCACTAAACCCGTCTCGCGAATCTCGCTCACATAATAACCAATATTTGATTTACCTTTACCGATTTACAAGATAATTTACGATTCCTCCACCACATTACTACGGTTTCACTCTCCCATTCTGTCTCGCCATTTGTCATAATGGTATGGTGTTACACTTGTATAACGCGCCTAGAGGTGGGATCTATGCATTCTTGAGGGGATGGAGCACGCAAGCTAGAGATATTTAGTTGCCCTTGCTGGTTGCGATCTCTCTCTTCCCCGAAAACAGATCTCGCTTTATAAACGATAACAGGAGAGATATTGATGGTTACTGATAACACCCCCAGGGCCAGAAAACGGCTTTCTCTTCGCTCTGATGACCCCGCGCAGGCACAGTTCCTCGATACGCCTGCGCCAGATCAAGGTCCGGAGAGCAAAAAGACCGGGCTTCATGTCAGCAGGCGAGCAGTAATAAAGACCGGGCTGGGAGCGGCGGTCGTCGCGACAGGGATCGGAACATGGCTGGGACTGCATACGAACTCGACCCACGCTCTCCCAATCCTTCTGGGCAATAATGCTGCCGTTACATGGAACAAAACTGCTTTGCAGGCGATAGAGAATGTAGGGATGGGTCCCACTCCAGCATCCCGCGCCCTCGCCATCACGCATACCTGTATGTATGATGCCTGGGCTACCTATGATGCGGTCGCTGTCCCAACGCGTCCCAATGGCATCCCACGCCAGGCTAGCCAGGATGCGACCATGGCTGTCAGCTATGCCGCATACCGCGCTCTTCTCGATCTCTTTCCCTCTCAGGCGTCTCTCTTTACAACGCAGATGAACAGTTACGGCTATGATCCTAACAATACCTCGACCGATACGACGACGCAGGTAGGGGTCGGCAACGTAGCGGCACAAGCAGTCATTGCGTTCCGTCATACCGATGGCTCAAATCAAGCTGGAGGCTATGCTGACACCACTGGATATATGCCAGTCAATACTCCAGATCAGATCATCGATCCTACGCGCTGGCAGCCTCTACGTGTCCCAAACGGCAGTGGTGGCTTTATCGTGCAGAAGTTCGCGACTCCACATTGGGGAACTGTCACTCCTTTCTCGCTAACTTCCGGCTCACAATTTCGCCCCTCTGGTCCCGTCAAGGATGCCACGAGCGGTGCCTACAAAAGCCAGGCCGATCAAATCCTGCAATACAGTGCTGGTCTCAATGACCAGACCAAAACGATTGCCGACTATTGGGCCAATGGGCCTCACACCGTAACACCTCCCGGCCACTGGGATGTGTTCGCCCAGTTTTACATCGCGCAATACCTTTCACTCAAATACCACCATAGCCTCAATAATGATGTTAAGATGTTCTTTGCACTCAGCAGCGCTCTTTTCGATGCGGGCATCTCCGCATGGGATTGCAAACGCGCCTTCGACTCCGTGCGCCCCATCACCGCCGTCCATTATCTCTACACGGGCAAGCAAGTAACGGCCTGGGGCGGGTACGGCAAGGGAACACAAAGCATTGATGGTGGTCAATGGCTCCCTTACCAGGAGGCGACGATCGTTACGCCCGCCTTCCCAGAATATATCTCGGGCCACAGCACCTTTAGTGCGGCGGGAGCCTATATTTTGCAACAGGTAACGGGCAATAACCTCTTCGGCGACAGCTACGTAGCGACGCCGGGAAGCTCGGATATAGAGCCAGGGATAACCCCAAAGCTTCCTGTTCTCCTCCTATGGCTGACCTTATCGGATGCGGCAGATCAGGCAGGCCTTTCGCGCAGATATGGGGGCATCCATTTTCAGCAGGGCGACCTCGATGGCCGTCAAGTCGGGAAACAGGTCGCAGCCCAGGCGTGGAGCAAAGCACAGCAGTACATCAACGGCACGATATAATGATGTGACCTGATTCCATGACCCCCAATTGCAGCGCGGAAATATGATAGTGGTAGGGAAGCCATTTATTATTCCGTGGCCGATGACAGGCCGATGTAGCGCGATGGCAGCCCACGGGATAATAAATGGCTTCCCTACCACTATCATATTTCCCCTACAATGTGACGCGTGCCAGTCCCCGCTATGTGACGCCTTCACATTCTACCGTAGCATCAGGGTTCAAGGCCCTCCACAGGCCGATTTATAGACAATGTAACGCTATGTTCCAACACACCCACACGTCACAAGCATCACATCTTTTTAAAGCGTCCTGTTACCCGTGGATCTGATACGCTATATTTTGCCAGGTCTTCCCTCCATCATCGCTGCGTTTGAGGAGCGTCTGATTGGGCCGTCCAGTCGCAAAGCCTGTATTGGCATCAATAAAGCTCAACGGTCCATTAAGACCTGTGTTCGTTGCCACCTTTTGCCAGGTCTTGCCTGCATTCTGGGTCTGGAAAAAATCGCCCGAATTCTGATCGGTTGCATAGGCGACCTGCGTATTTACTACATATAGATTGCTCGTTACGAACGAAGTCACTGCCTGCCCACTTGCAGACCATGTGTTGCCTCCATCATTGCTGCGTACCAGCACCGTGCCTGACCCTGACGCGTTGGCGGTCAGCGGCAAGTACCCTTCATTCCCAATGAAAACCGGAGGCTGCGTCTGGTAACCTGTGGCACCACTGGCAAGACCCCCTATCACCTGCTTACTCCAGCTTTTCCCGCCATCGCGCGTGACATAGAGCCAGGGCGCATTGGATGCATCTTCCCCGGTTGCCCACCCGATCAAAGAAGTCTTGAACGAGAGTCCCGATTTGATCCCACCCGCTGGGAGATTGCCGGGCGCACTACCCGAACTGGAGATTTTGTTCCAGCTTGCTCCACCGTCGCTGGTCTGGAAGATGTCAACAGCTTCACTTCCCGCTCCGGCACCATAAGGGGCAGCCTCAAACCAGCCGTACGTACTCGTGATAAATGACAGCAATCCACCGTCAGGAGCGGCTTCATGGAGCACGCTATCGTGCCAGGTCGCCCCGCCAGTGACCGTAGCAAAGATCGTGAGCGTGCCATTTGAATTGGGCATCACGAACCAGGCATCCTGCGCACTCAGAAAATCGACAGTCGTCACGGATGTAATCGCTGCACCATTGGGAGTAAGCGCTACCCACGACTTCCCGCCATCCGACGTTTTCAACACATTATCCTGATCCAGCGCCCAACCATGCATTGCATCCGTCATGCGAATATGCGTCAACGGGCGCGTAGGCAATATCGTCACCTGACCAGTCGTCGTCGCGACCGCCTGAGTTCCTGTACTCGTTGGTGCTGATTTGGTTGGCACTATGACAGTCGTGTTCCCTGTTGGTGCCTGGGTGTTTGATGTCGCAGTGCCCGTTGTCGCGCTGCCACAGGCACTGAGCAGGCATCCCAGCACGACAAGCAACAATCCGAGTTGCCAGAAAAGGCCATTCGTACGTTTCATATTTTTATCATTTCCTTTCATCTTATCCATTCATGCTTCCCTATCACCCCAATAACATTGATCTGCCGTTATTTTTTCGGAGAGTAGACTCAATCTATCATCAATAGCAGATCGATGCTATGAGATACATCACGCTCTCTCATAGTACTAACTGTAAAATTCTTTCCATGATATTTCCAAAACGCGTAGTAGAATACGTTTATTTATGCATTTCCCCTGATATAAAAAGAGACATATATGCGACGCATCCGTGATTATCTATCTTATTTCGGGGAATGTATTCTCTTAGAAAGGGAAACGGCGGTTGGAAGAGGAAAGTTTCTTTTCTTGTGGCAGGTCTCATAAAAACAGGAGTATCGTCCTGTTGAGTTCCGATACCTCTGAGTTCTCTACCAGGAGCAAGCTGCCATTGAGAGTGCTCAAGCTACATAATATTTAAGAGCCAGCCGCCATCGGCAGCGATCTCTGACCCGACGACAAACGACGAGTCGTCAGAAGCGAGAAACAACGCCACTTTAGCCACTTCTTCGGGTTGGCCCAGGCGCTTGAGCGGTGAGCGGCTGACGCGGGCCACATCCTGAGCTTGCAGGATCGCCTGTGAAGAACCAGATCGCGTCAGCAGGTGCGTCGCAGTGGGGCCAATTGTAATGGTGTTCACACGGATGCCACGCCCAATAAGCTCCGCAGCCAAAGCACGAGCAAGCGCATGAACGGCACCCTTACCTGCTGTATAGAGCGAACTATCAGTAATACCTGTGAGGGCATTCACCGAACCATTAAAAATGATTGATGCTGGCTCATTTAAAAAGGGGAGTGCCTTCTGAGCAGTGAAATACGTTCCTTTAAAATTAGCGTTCATCTAAAATTAGCGTTCATCATCTCGTCAAAAGCGGCTTCATCCACCTCCTCCAGGGCCGCCCCTTTGAAGCAGGGCTATTTAATTCTCTCTTTCCTTCCGGATATGGCTCGCAAG
>JACDAE010000519.1 GCA_013695595.1 Ktedonobacteraceae bacterium
GCTTACAGGGAAGGATGCTGGGAACTATCATGTAGATCGTTTACTCGGCCAGGGACCGCTGAGTCACTTCTATGAAGCGCATTCTACTGCGGGGCAGCGCGCCATGCTTACCATATTTTCCTTACCCCCCACCTCTTCAGAGCAGGCACAAACCCACTTTCTGACACGCTTCATGCAGGAGGGGCCAGTTCTCATGCGCCTCAAGCATCCTACCATCATTCCCATCTATGATTATGGTGAGTATACTGGTTATCCCTACCTGATCACCCCTTTTGTGCCAGGAAGTTCGCTTGCCCAGCTATTGCGCTCACAGGGTCATTTTAGCGTTGAGGTAATGCTACCGATACTGCGCCAGGTCGCCGCTGGACTCGATTATGCACACCACAATGGCGTTTTGCACGGCTCTCTCAGCGCGGCCAATATCGTGCAAGGGAACGGAGATACGCTCCAAATCGCTGGCTTTGGCTTTATGCACGTTTTAGCCCAACAGCGTATCGGACAAAATAACCCTTCCGATGTCCGCTTAATAAATATGGCTAAAATCCTTACGGGTACCCCTGCTCGTATGGCACCAGAGATCATAGTGGCAGCAATCGGACGCGATGCCCCCTTTGATGCTCGTGTCGATATTTATGCACTAGGCATCCTGCTCTTTGAACTTCTCAGTGGTGATCTCCCATTTAACGGAGAAACCTCTTTTGAGGTCATGAAGCAGCATGCGCAGCAATCTATCCCCAGCCTCGCAGCGCTCGATGCCACGCTCCCAACCAGTATCGACGCGATCGTCAGGAAAGCCCTGGCGCTTAATCCAGAGCACCGTTACCAGTCTGCTGGAGAGCTTGTCAGCGCAGTTGAGCAAGCACTCAACAGCCAGATCACCAATCCAAATATGTTGCCACTATTTGAGGCAGATGCAATGAGCGGGAAATTTGCCACTGCCTCTGCCTATCCCAAACTAACGCTCCCCCTCAGCAGCGTGCGTCCGCCTCAAAAGAGCGATGCGCCCGATTTTGATCCCTTCGTCTGGTGGACCAATGTCTCCCCCGCCCAGACAGTGACCCATCCCAAAGTAACCAGAGCGTTGTTAAACACCACGCAAAAAGCGGCAAAGCAGAAGCAAGATCGCCGCAAGGTTGTTGCTCTTCTTACCGCTGGAAGTGTCGTTGCAGTTGTCGGCCTGGGAGGCGGAACTATCGCCCTTGCCCATATGTTACAGAGGACCCCCGGACAGACATCAACGGCCAATACGCAGCCCCAGGCTTCCGCTCCAACAGCAACACAAGCACCTACGCCGACGGTGAAACCAACTGCCGCTCCTACTGCAAAGCCTAAAAAGCCCACGCCCACACCCAAAACACAGCCTACAACTACGACGAACGCAGCCGCTCCTACGCCGACGCAGCCTCCAGCCCCTACGCAACCTCCAGCTCCTACGCCGACGCCAAAACCGCAACATACGGGAACGGTCATTGGCTCTACAGGCATGGGCGTCAATAGCTCCCAGAGCTTCTCCAATCCGGCGAATGGCAATGGGAGCATCCTCGTGCACCTGCCCAACGGAAATTTTGTCGCCTACAGTAGATCCTGTACCCATGCAGGCGTTCAGGTCTACTACGATGGTGGAAGCCATCACCTGCTCTGTCCAGCCCATGGTGCGGTCTTTGATCCCGCCAACAACGCAAATCCCATCTCTGGACCCAACAACGGCCCCCTTTCACCCGTGACGATCCACGTGAACGGAGACGGCACAATTACCGCATAACACCGTAGGGGCGGTGGCAAGCACACACCCCTACGGTGTTACATTTTATCAGGCTTCTATCGCCAGATACGCGCTATCACCTGCTCCGCGTCCAAAGGTTTTTGCAATACTGCGAAACAAATAGAGTATGCGACGCTGGATGCCATATTTCTTTGCCAGAGCAGCTTCAGCCAGCGCTATCTCCTGTTGATCGCTGATGATCCTTGCCTTGCCCTCGACAACTACCCCGGTTACCTTGCCACCTGAGGTGCAGGGGGCCAGCATCACCCGGCCAGAGTTGCGGATGCGCTTCACCTTGCCAGAGGTTGCGCCCGTATAGATATAAATAATTCCGTTGCCCTCAGCAAACCACATGGGAGTCGGAACGGCGTCCCCATTTTTGCGAAAGGTGGTTAAACTGGCATAGTTCTCTTTGAGAAGAGGCCCGAAAGGGGATGCCTGTGTGCTCATTGATCAATCTCCTTACAATTTCTTAGTATGTATCTATTCTAGCAGTAAAATCGAAAGGTTGCCAGATGTAAAAAGAAAGCTCCACCATTTTATGGTGGAGCTTCAAAAATGGGCCCAGCTGGGATCGAACCAGCGACCTACCAGGCGAAGTAGATAATCAGAAATGTCACCAGATATCTTGCACCTGCACATTTCCACTTCTCCCTTCCCGAACCGTGCATGCATCTTTCAATGCACACGGCTCTCCAGGGATGCGCGTCCCTTTCTCTCGCACCTCTATTGTGTGATGCGCCGATACCAGGATTTGCTCTCCCCTGCACCCCTTCCCCGTGTAGCGAGCATTACCTCACTCATTTGAGTACTATGGATGCTCCGTCACCATGAAGCTTGCGCTTTTTAGGTGATCCCCAGGTTCTCTCCCACATCATGTCTGTACACAGGTTTCCCGTTCGTCCCGCCTGCCCATTCCTGGGCATTGCTATAGGAAAGGCCTTTAGTGAGCCTCATAACCATACCCACTAACCCTATGCTCGACCCCTTCAAGAGACCGAACTTGCAGCGCAGACTGGAATTCAAGCAATCCAGCTTTAACCATATACAGCATAGCTGCCTGAGCAGAGAGATATTCTCATCTGATCAGACTTTTACAGGTCATGCTCTTGTCCCCTTATGGGTTTCCCCGCCGGGTAAGACCCTGCTTTAGACACCTTGACCTCAGTGCCACCTGCCTCCGCAGGCTTGATGTGAAAAAGCGCATGGGCGCAATTCTTTTTATGAGCCGGCAGCTCTAACCGCTGAGCTATGGGCCCGTCCTCACGCGACGCATTATAACACGTCACTCTTCCGTTGTGAAGAGGGTATACAAAACTTTTTGCCTTTCCATGCTTTTCTCTTCAATTCCACAAGAATACTCCTATCTCAGGACGCGAATTCCATAAATCTATGCTATAATACCAGCAGTTACCGATAAGGTTCTGTTCAACTCTTTCCGTTTTACAGAGAGACGTTGGTGTGAAGGGATGCACAAGGGCAAACAAAAAACGAATGCAAACACGAGCAGGCTTTCGACGTTTCATGGTTTCTAATGACTGGTTCAACAATAAAATTTCGTTTTCTGTGCATCTTTTCAGTTCTTTTGAAGAGATGGACCCTGGTGCTTCTTGTAATAAAAATCACCATTCAGTAAGCCTCGCTTCTATAGAACCGCGCCGTTCCGAATGCATGGCGCGGTCTTAACTTTTTTTGAGGGAGCATTCAATGGAGAATGAAGTAACAATCAGGATTGGTGGCGAATCAGGTGAAGGCACGATCTCGGGCGGCGACATCCTTGCTCTGGCTGCCGCACGCTGGGGATACCACGTCTACACCTTTAGAACATTCCCCGCCGAGATTCTCGGTGGACCGTGTATGTTCCAGGTTCGCATCAGTGATCGCCCGGTGAAATCAATGGGTGACTACGCAGATGTGCTCATCTGCCTGAATAAAGAGGCATATGATCGCAACGTCGGTGAGTTACGACAGGGAGGCGTGCTCATCCACGATCCGTCCGATTTCACCCCTGATAGTGGCGATTACATTACCTACGCCATTCCTTTTAATGAGATTGCTCGCAAAGAGGTCCAACTCTTCCAGACGAAAAATATGGTCATGCTCGGCGCTATCTCTGGCCTGTTTGGACCCCCCATGGAAGCTATTGTCCAGGTAGTGCAATCCAAACTCTCCAGGTCTCGTAAAGCAAATTCCACATTGATGGAAAAGAACTTACTGGCCCTGGAAATTGCTAAAAAGCATGTCACTGAGAACTTATCCAAACAAGATTCTTATACTCTAGGTCCCGTCGTGAAAGCCGATCGTGTTGTGCTCAATGGCAACCAGGCCGTTGTCGCGGGCGCTCTGGCCGCACAATGCCGCTTCTTCGCCGGCTATCCCATCACTCCTGCCAGCGATATCATGGAAGGTCTGGCGAAGGAACTTCCACGCGTCGGCGGCACGTTCTTGCAGGCTGAAGATGAGATGGCGGCCCTGGCTGCCGTGCTTGGTGCATCCTATGGCGGCAAACGCGCAATGACGGCAACTTCTGGCCCCGGCTTCTCTTTGATGACCGAACTGATTGGTCTCTCATCAATGGCCGAACTGCCAGCGGTGATTGTCGATGCGCAGCGTGCAGGCCCCAGTACGGGTATGCCGACGAAAATGGAGCAATCCGATCTGAGCTTTGCCCTGCACGCCGGACATGGTGACGCGCCACGTATGATTGTAGCTCCCGCCAGCGTTGCCGATTGCTATGATCTCATTATCCTGGCCTTTAAGATGGCCGAACGCTACCAGATGCCCGTTCTCTTCCTCACCGACCAATCGCTGACCGCACGCGTGGAGAGCGTTGATGCCCATGTCTTCCAACCAGTCGAAGTGGAGGGTCGCCTTACGAACGCTCCTCAGA
>JACDAE010000524.1 GCA_013695595.1 Ktedonobacteraceae bacterium
GCTGACTGCCCATACAGGTGGGACATGGAAGAAAAGAATGAGAATTGGAGCGAGAAGTGAGCCGCCACCCATACCCGTCAACCCGATAAGGATGCCTACAAATAGTCCGGCGAGCGAATAACGAAAATCCATATGTATCCTCCCTGATCTATTATTGACTTCTTGTATCAACTATATCATAATTGTTGTATGGCAGCAAGTTATTTGATACATTCTTGGAAGGAATAAGTTGTATTGAGTGTACATACGTTTCTGAAGAAAGAGGAGAGGACATCCGCCCCTGTGTCGCCCATTTCTCAGTTGCGTAGCCCTCTTACTTATTAAGACGCTACAGAAGGTGATTTGTTAAAGTCTAGAGGAAGGAAGCACAGATCAGTCCATAATTTCTGTCGGCAACATTAGCGTGATTTCTTTTTAGAGAGGGTAGCCAACCAATTTCTGACGGTAATTGCTTTAGGAAGTCCTAACGTCTCGAAGATCTGAGCGCTGGCCTCCCCTTGCTGAGATGCTTCATCGCTATTACCCAGGCGGGCCATTGTACGGGCCAATCCATAGTGCGCGTTTGCACGTATTTCTGGAAATGCCGTTGCTGATCTGATCACTTCCTCAAATATATTTTGTGCTTCAGCGTATTGGTGCGTGGCAAGAGCTAATTCCCCCTGCTCATAAAGAATATGATTACTGAGTCTCAGATGGTTTATTGAGCGAACTATTTCTAGCCCTTCTTGCAAGTACGCTCTCGCCTGTTCGTATTGGCCTTGTAGACTGGCGAGGGAACTTAGGTTGTTGAAGAGCATCGCTCTACCCGCCCGATTCCCGCTTTGCTGTGACAGGTTGAGTCCCTTTTGTAAATACTGTTCAGCCTGTTCGTATTCTCCCAGAGATCCTAATGCTGCACTCAGATTGACGATGAGCTGAATCGTAAGATCTTGATAGCCAGTTTGACGTGCCAGATCATGGGCTTCCAGGAAGTAGGCACATGCACGGGTATAATCCTCCTGGCTAACGGCGATAACGCCCATCTGCGTCAGGGCCTGCATGATGTATTCTTTGTGCTCAAGCCTGCGTGCCAGTTCGAGTGCCTCGGAAAGGATAAATCCCGCCGCTATATAGTTTCCTTGATGATTCGCCACTGTTCCCAATGAACAGAGCACCTCGCAGATACGTTCAGGCTGATCGAGCTGTCGGGCAAGCAAAAGGCCTTCTTGCAAATAGATTTCTGCTCGCAGATACGCGCCAATTTTGTCCATCACGATGCCCAGATAGGCTAAAAAAAGGCAGATATAGTCTGTCTGCCCGTATTTTCTGGCCAGGTTCAGTCCTTCGCTAAGATAATGCTCCGCTTCTTTGTACTCACTCAGGCGCTCCGACATCCGTCCGAGATGAGAAAGAAGCTTCATTTCCTCCAGATAATCGTCTAGCTTTTGCGCAATCTGATATGCCCGGTGTAAATACGATCTCGCCTCATCATTCAGGCCGCGAATACGCAGAAATGGCGCAAATGCGGTGACTGCTTGCATGAATTCACGCTCCATGGTCTGCCGAGCTGCTTCTTCTAGCGCCGCAAGAATATTCACATGTTCCTGTTCAATTGCTTGATAGTCATGGCTATGTGTTTGTATATAGTACGTCATGTACGTAATCATGCGCTCACACAGGAGCGTATCTTTTTCCGTTTGCGCTCGCACGTAGTCAGCGATCGTTTGATGCATCATGTAGCGTCCAGGTCCGCTGCTTTCTATCAATCCTACATCACATAACGTGTCAAGCGTCTCGGCAGGTTGTTTACTGATGGCTACTGCCGCGTCCTCTGAGAAGGTGTTTGGTTTGGGTGGAAAGATGGAGAGCGCCCGGAACATACTCTGGGCCTGTGTCTTATCGAGGCGCTCGTCACTCAGGGCGATAACCGATTGCAGCGAGTAACGCATGCGATGGGAATAGTTGGAATAGGGCCTGCTCAATCCATGAGGATCGCCCAGATGCATCCGGTTCTCGGTGTTGTCCAGGTCCTGCAAGGCGTTATATAAACGGCGTGGTTGCTCGTTATATGTGTGAGAGCGCAGATACCTTCCCATCAAGACCAACGCAAGCGGCAACGCTCCAACTGAGTTGACCAGGCGTCTGGCTGTGGTACTATCTTGCTCTATCAGTCCGGGCACGAAGTGAGCCAGCAGGTCAACTCCATTCTCTTCGCTCAGTTCAGAGACTGCTATCGTCCTGCTCCCCGCAATCTGGATCGCGATCTGCGGAAAACGTGTCGTGAACAGATACATGCAGTAAGGACCACCGACTTGAAAGGCCAGGGCGTCGTCAACTTCCCATACATCATCAATAATGAGCAACATGCAACGCAGGCCAATTGCTGCCCGTAGCGTTTTTGCCCAATCGCTGCGGCTTTTGATCGTCGTGACCTCCAGTCCCAATTGTACTCCCCAGCGAGCCTGGATCTCCTCTATATTCGGTTGAATGCCCAGGCCAGCCCATAGGATACCATCGTTAAAGTGCTCCTGTACCTCGTGGTCATGCGCTAATACCAACGCGAGGGTTGTTTTCCCCACGCCAGGTAACCCGCTGAGGGCGCTGAACCCTGGCACCTCCTCGCTATAAAGTTGCTTCTTGAGTCGTGCCAATACTGGATCACGCCCAACTGGGGTTCCCGTTTCTAATGGAAGCATCGGGATCGCTGGATCGAAGATAAATGACCGAACATCAGGTGTGACTGCAGGTTTCAGGTCTGGCCCACCAATCGTATCTTGTTGCAATGCAGAATTATTGTCTTCGATTAAGCCCAGTTCTTGCACATCTTTGTTGAACAATCCACACAGTCTCTCACGATGAATAGGATACGGCGAAGAAACGCCTCGTTCCCAACGCCCCACCGTTGCTGGATTGGTACCTACCAATTCTGCCAACTTTGCCTGCGACCACCCTCGTTGCTCGCGCTCATGCTTCAAGCGATGATTCGGCTTCATCTTATTTTCTTTCATCGAGCCATATATCGTAACTCCATACATCGTTCGCATTTTCCGTTGAGGAAGAGATGAAACACGAAGACGGATTTATCATTTGTCTATCTTAAACATGCATTGATATGTATCAATGATAACACAGCCGTGGAAATATCAGCAAGTATAGTAGCACTATGAAATATATTTTCGTACCTTTTTTATGTTCTCTCGTCCCTCCTGGGTACCTGGATACGTATCGTCTGATCCGGGGGCAGAGAGGGAGATGTGGTGATCCGTTGTTGGTGCTCGCTACTACTGCACTAAGTACCTTGAACATGATTTCTGCGCTCTGTACAATTTGGAGGAAAGTATGTTCCCTTCTTTATCTATGGAATAGAATAGCGAGCAATAATCCTAGCAGCACCAGGATACCAATCAGCATCGGAAGCATGATCTGTATCTGTTTGAGATTCATCGGTTGGCTGCGCTTTTCCTCTTTTATCGATAAGAGGGGCACCTCGGAGGGCTGTAAAGGTACAACGGCTCTGGTGGCTTGCGTCGCATATGATTCGAGGAGTGCAGCGAGATCCTGCTTCATCTCAAGCGGACTATGGTAGCGTTGCGTAACTGTCAGTCGCAATTGTCGTGCGAGGATCATCTCCATTGCCGGGCTAACTGCTTCATTGAGGCGTCTTGCTGGTGGATAGAATGCTGGTGGTCGTTCATAGGGGGCTGAACCTGTCGCTGCATGATAAAGGGTTGCGGCCAGCGAGTAGAGATCCGACGCAGGATTAATAATGCCGTGTACCTGTTCTGGCGCTCGATAGGCAGACCCTATGTCATCTACCTTCCCAACGATTTCCTTCGGAGGCAATAGCGGCAGGTGCATCAATATCGCTTGCTTTCCTTCTTCGCTAATCAGGATGGTTTCGGGACTGATTGCGCCATGAACCAGTGGTGGTTGTTGTTCTCCCAATGTTGTAAGAACGTCGCAGAGTTGCCATGCGTATTCAGCGATCATATATTCAGGTAATCCCCTGCTCCAACTCTTGAGCACAGAAGCCAGAGTTTCTCCTTGTGGATAGAGAAAGACCAGGAAATAGCTTTCTTTCTCGCTAAACATATCGCACACTCCAGGGA
>JACDAE010000535.1 GCA_013695595.1 Ktedonobacteraceae bacterium
TCTTACACTTGAACACGATTATCCTTTGCCAACACCGCACGAAGGAGAAGCCCTTATACGTGTACTCATCACGGGCATCTGTAATACTGATCTGGAAATCATTCAAGGGTATATGGGCTTTCAGGGCGTGTTAGGCCATGAATTTGTGGGTGTGGTTGAACAGATTTACGGTGATGCGGCACTGAGCCGTTATGGTCATATACTCGGCAAACGTGTTGTTGGTGAAATTAATGCAGCCTGTTATCAGCCTGATTGCTTCTTTTGCCAGAGAGATATGTCTTCTCAGTGCCCGCAACGTACAACGTTAGGCATTGATCGACGCGATGGAGCCTTCGCTGAATATCTTATGTTGCCCGTTCAGAACCTCTACCCTGTACCAGAGCAGGTGAGCGATGAAGAGGCGGTATTTACTGAGCCACTCGCCGCCAACTTCGAGATCTTAGAACAGGTCCACCTGCATCCCACTGATCATATACTCATCCTTGGCGATGGGAAAATGGGACAACTGGCAGCTCAGGTGCTTTCACTCAGTGGCAACAACATCGCCATGTTTGGACATAATGTGGAGAAACTGGCACTCGCCGAGTCACGAGGCATCCGGACCTATCTGGTCCATGACTCCACGAATTTCACTTTTGAGGATGTGCGTCCCATTGATGTAGTCATCGAGTGCAGTGGTTCGGCGCAAGGCTTCGAGACAGCTCTACAGTTCGTTCGAGCACGTGGAACAGTGATCTTGAAAAGCACTGTTGCGGCAAAAAGTACTCTAAATCTGGCTCCAATCGTCATCAACGAGATTCATGTTCAGGGATCGCGCTGCGGCCCATTTGGTCCAGCCCTACATGCACTCAACCTGCACCTTTTTGATATCCAGTCATTGATAAGTGCACAGTATACACTGAATGAGGGCTTACAGGCTCTTGAATATGCCCGCCAAAAAGGCGTCCTAAAGGTTCTTATGCGTATCTAGTGCAAGATTTCACTCTTTTATCTACTATTTTATCTTAGAAGGTATGTCGGGAGGGAAACAGTATGAAGCGCTTCGATTATTTATCAAGCAAAGGAGATATGTCTAGTCTCATAAGTGTGACGATATGTATTTTTATCGTCGTTAGCACTTTTAGTAGCTCTCCCCATGCCTTTGCGGCTTCCCTATCTCAAATACATACGAGACATATTTATAATGGGATGAACGTATTTACGCACAATGGGGTGAGTATATCAGGTGATACGCTCTGGACATCAATATTTGATGATGAGTTTGATGAGGCCAGTTTGAATACAGGCGTATGGAATATTGAAGATTATGGTACAGACCGCTATCAAAATTGCTGCCTGAAATTTGGAGCACAGTATTTTACTGCGCAGGACTCTTCTTTAGATCAGGGTCATCTACGCTTCACAACCGAGAATAGGAGCCTGGGTGGAAGACAGTATACATCGGGTGCCATCACGACTGAGAATAAATTTAGCTTTCTCTACGGTCGGGTCGATATCAGTGCTCGTATGCCTAGAGGGCAAGGAATGTGGCCTGCGTTATGGATGATTACAGGAAATATTGATCATGAAATCAACATAATGGAGATGGCAAATGATCCAACCATTGCCTACCAGACATTTCATATGAATATTCCTACCTACAATACCTACGTCTTTCAGTGCATTAGCCACCAGCCAGATCTTTCAGCCGACTTTCACCTCTACTCACTGATATGGTATCCTACATCGCTTGCCTGGTATGTAGATGGCATTCCGACATGCCATATTGCGCAATATGTTCCTCAAACTCCGATGTACCTCCTGCTTGATACAGCCGTTGGGGGTCCCTGGCCTGGACTTCCAGATGCAACGACGGTCTTTCCACAGTATACCGACATCGACTATATACGTGTCTACCAGACAGCTCCCTATACGACCTGTTCTGGCCTCCAGGTGACGACTCCTCTTCAAATGATACAAACAAGCGTGGCACGTGGCACGATAGCCACAGCAAAGGCGACCTATACAAATACCTGTACAGTCCCTTTCGTTTTGAATAACCTGATTGTTGCTTCGCGCACATCTACGGGTAGCAATGCTGACTTTGGCAATAAGGCAGGTGCAGTAACCCTCCAACCGGGGCAATCTGTCACAGTTAATGCCTCGCGTTTGATTAAAACCACCGATCCTGTCGGTCAATGGGACGCGTTTACCAGTTTTCAAACACCTAATGGTGCATGGCACCCTGACGGCACGAACCTTATTTATTTCAACGTAACATGAGTCCAGGCAGCGTTCTTTATTAACTACGCACAACGATGGTTGTTTTACTTGTCAGCACATGTTTTTGCTGCTGATTGATATAGCGTGTCTCCATAGTAAGGATATCCATTGTGCTTCCATCGCTCCCCTGACGTGTTTTGCCATCCATTAAAGTGGTAGTGCCGGTCAGCACATCGTTGGGATAAATGGGCGCAAGGTACTCATATTCCTCTTCTCCATGTAAAATACGCGCCACATCGATGCCTGCATCTCTCACGTTGGTGCCACGTTGCTGATCGCCCCATAAACTAAACATCGTCGGGGTTGTTGGAGAAATTGGTACAGCAGGAAAACCAGCCTCCTGGGCGGCTTCATGGCTATGATAAATTGGATTAGTATCACCAATTGCGGTGGTCAGCTCATGGATTTTGTTAGACTGCACTTCGTACGTGAAAGGCGCAAAACTCTGGCCGATCTTGCTTTTATCAAACATATTCTCTCCTTCTCTCCTCTCCTCAGGGGTTGCCAAATTGTTCTAATTTGGTTAAAATAGAGTCAGGCGGCCCATAGGATGCTAACTGAAGAGGGTACCGAAAGCGTATCCCTCGCTGAAGTCCGCAGGGGTCGCCATCCACACAAATAGAGCTAAACTTCATCAGGCACGGTCAGGCTTCCGCAGCAGAAAAAACAACCAATCCTGGCGATACGTACCAGAACCACTTTGCGTCGTTTCTCCTGTTAGAATCTCAAAGTCCAGCGATTTGCAGAGTTCACGTATCTCACCGGGCTGAAAATAGCTATAGAAACGGGGTTTGCCTTGCGAACGCCTATCCTTAATGAATTTTTCTCCGGTCCCCTTCTTTATAACAATACAACATACAGCCCCTTCTTTTAAGACTCTCCTAAACTCGAGCAGCGCACGCCGTACTTCTTTACGCTTTAAATGGAGTAGGCTGGCGCAACACCAAACACCATCCACAAAATTGTCTGAGAGAGGGATTTTACGCAAGTCGGTCTGCAGAAATTCACATCCCGGAGCAAGGTTTCTGGCAATCTTGAGCATTTCTACCGATAAGTCGATACCTATCACGTGAAAGCCTAGCTCGGCAAACGCCTTACAATCTCGCCCTCCCCCACAACCGGCATCCAACACAGTATCCCCTGTTATGACCCTTTGAGAAAAGGCGGTAAATTCCTTGCCAGGTTGAAGATTACTTGTAGATAGCATATAACCCGTGGCAATCTGATCGTACGTTCTGATCGTTTTCTTAAGGTATCCTTCCAAGGAGAATTCCCTATCTTTACAAACGTATCGCATCTGTTAATCATTGCATAACAATGTATCTATTCTACCAGTGTATAGAATTGAAATGTCCGACCACAGTGGATACGTTCATGTAAATTTGTTCAAAACATAACGCTACAAAAGTAGTATCTTTGTAGTACCATTGTAGTGCCATTATACATAGAGACTTCTTCTACGTTATTCCTTATAGGGATAAACACTCAAAAACGTGGGATGGAGACAAATTGCTTCCATTATCACGTTGAGTAATTTTAACACACTGTGAAACATTATGGCAACTTTATTAGCTTTTACATGTTCTGCTTATTTGGATACGTATTAGCGAAAACGTAGTGAGGAACATTTATGGAAATTTCTGGGGAGCAAAAACGCCTGGAAATTGTTCGTCAAATCCTGGCGGTACAATCATTCCAGGAGAATAGCATTCCGGTCCAACTGGTCGTCAGTGCCGAGGATGCAGATGATTGTGCCATCTATGATCTCCCCGGCAATCTGTCTCTTGTTGTAGGGACAGATTTCATTCGAGGAACTGGCTTCATTCTTTTCGAGAAGGGCCTTTTGGATTATTTCGATATCGGCTACTATCTTGTCATCGCCAATCTTAGCGATATCGCAGCAATGGGAGCTACCCCCATCGGTTTAACCACTGTAGTACGCTATAACGATACGCTGAGTGATGTCAATTTTCGGCAACTTTTAGAGGGCATCAGAGAAGCTGCTTCATTTTACAATACTCCTATTATCGGTGGGGATATCGGGGGATATGTAGAGGTTGTTCTGGCAGCTACAGCCCTGGGGATCACTGAACGCGGGAAGTATTTACAACGCAAGGGCACACATGAAGGCGACATCCTGTGTATCACCGGTCAGCCTGGCTTGCCCGGTACTGCACTTGTCTATTTCACTCAAGCCAGGGATAATGGACTTCGCCTCTCAGAAGAAGAAGAAGGTATTCTCCTCCAATCCTGGAAACGTCCAGTCGCCCACATTCAAGAAGGCAAAGCACTTATTGGTATTGTTCACGCATGTCAAGATGTCTCGGATGGCGTCAAGGCAACTGTTGACCAACTTGCCACAGCAAGCAACATCTCGTTTAGATTATATGAAACACTATTGCCCATTCATGAAATCACCCAAAAAGTTGCTGGCTTCCTCAAACTTGATCCTATCGCACTTGCGTTTAGCGCTTCCGTTGACTTTCATTTAATGTTTACAATAGCCCAACAGGATATCGACACTGTCAAAAATACATTTGCGTTACTAAACTGTACACTTTATCAGATCGGACAGGCTATCTCGGCAACGGAACCATCTTATCTGGTAAGGAATGACGGGAGAAAATCTGCCGTCCCAGGTATTGCCTGGCAACAGCAACTAGGCGATGTAAGTAAGACTATCATTGAAGGGCTTTGATTATAAATTGGAGTGTGTATTGTGGAAGGTTGTTTTTTCTGCGATCCCGAAAAAGATCGTATTCTTTATACATCAAAGTATTTTTACGTCCTGCTTGGCCTGGGGCCAATCATTGAGGGATACGTAATTCTTGTCGCAAGACCCCATATTCGCAGCATGTTTGATATGCCAGCGGAAATGAGAGAAGCTTACAAGCAAGAAAAACAACATCTTCAAACTATTATCAATGATGTTTATGGCCCCTCAATTGTTACAGAACATGGAAGAATACAGGCGTGTACGACTGAAGATGAAGAAGCACACGACCTGATGTGCTATCACGCTCATCAACTCTTCTTCCCTAAAAATATTGACCTTGGCGATCTCTCAAAGGAAGGTCCCTTCGAGAAAGTATTTGAAGGTGCCGGGCTGCTTGAGATGCATTCTTCTGCGTTACAAGACGATGATGAATATTTACTCTATGAAAATAGTGTAGGAAACACTTCTGTCTACAAAGTAAGGGGAAAGTGCCCCAGGCAATATTTACGTTATCTCGTCGCTTACTCAATTGGGCAACCAGAACTCGCGAGTTGGCAGAAGCATTCCAGATACGACTTAATTAAAGATGCAAAAAAGAAGTATGTAAAGTATTTTCCTCCATCTGATGTTGAAAATTTCTCAACGCATCAGTCAGAAAATACGATGAATAAGTTTAGCACCTATTGCCGGGTATAGTTTCCTACATAAAAACGAAGCTGCACAAAATTTTTCTTGTAATTATCTCGAGTTGTTAAAAGGTAGCGTCAGGGACCTCACGCCTGCAAGGGCGGGGGCTTGCCGAAATGAATAGCTACCTTTATTTTTCTAACGCCCCAAGAACTTTCAGCATTTTTTTCTCATGGATGGTCAATCCCGACACCCCTTTAATATTCATGCCTTCATAAGGCCTCTCACTCCTCAATACTCGTACACAATCTTCACTCTCTATATCCCAAACGCGAACCGTTCCATCATAGCTTCCACTGGCAACTACCCTCTCATGAGGGTGAAAGGTAACCGCATATATTAAACCACTATGACCGTGTAGCAGTTTGAGAAGTTGTCCACTTTTTACATCCCATAGAGAGATCGCTATATCATCGCTTCCACTCGCCAACAACGTGGAATCCGCACTAAATGCTACCGAACGCACGCGCTTCTCATGTCCTCGCAAGACATTGAAGCATCGCCCACTCTCCACATTCCACAAACATATCGTATTGTCCTCGCTCCCACTCGCCAGCAACAGCCCATCTGGACTAAACGCTACCGAACGCACCTGATCTTCATGACCCCCAAGCACTTTTACACATTGTCCACTGCTCACATCCCATAACCGAATAGTCGTATCTTCGCTTCCACTGGCTACCAGCATGGAATCTCTACTAAATGCTACCGAACGTACCCGATTACTATGTCCATGCAAGACCTTGAGGCACTGTCCACTCTCTCTATCCCATAAACGGATGGTATCATCTTCACCGCCACTGGCAAGCATACTCCCATCTGTGTTGAATGCTACCGCATTTACCTGATCAGCATGTCCATAAAAAATCTTGATGCACTCCCCTGTAGCAACATCCCATAAACGTACGGTGTGATCATGACTGCCACTGGCTAATAGTGTTCCATCCGGGCTAAATACAATCGAGTAGACGAGCCCCTGATGGCCATAAAGTGTTTTGAAATAATCCCCACTTTCTGCCTGCCATAAATGTATCATGTAATCATGACTGCCACTGGCTAATAACATTCCATCCGGGCTAAATGCAACCGAGTAGACCCAGTTACTATACCCTTGCAGCGTTTTAAGACACTGACCGCTTTTAATTTCCCAGAAGCGAATACTCTGATCATCACTTCCACTCACAAGGGTATTCCCACTGCCAGAAAAGATTACTGACCTTACCGCATTAGAATGCTCCGTCAAGCTCTTGAGGCATCGCTCACTTTCAACGTCCCATAGGCGAATTGTCCAATCCTCACTTCCACTGGCAATAAAGTGACCATCGGGACTGAACGCCACCGTTCTTACAATACGCGTGTGTCCTTTTAGTGTTTTGAGAAGTTTTCCCTTTCTCACTTCCCACACGCAGATATTTTCATCATCTCCTCCACTCGCCAATAACCTCCCATCCGGACTGAACACCACTGCCCTCACCCATTGCTTATGCCCACGCAATACCGCCAGGCATTCTCCACTTTCTACCGACCATATACGAACTGTTTCATCATCTCCTCCACTCGCAAGCAAGCTCCCATCCGGACTGAAGACGGCGGTCCTCACACGGTCGGTATGCTCACTCAACACATGCAAACATTGTTCGCTCTCCACTTTCCACAACCGCACGGTCTGATCATCACTACTACTCGCAAGCAAGCTCCCATCCGGACTAAACGCAACGGTTCTGACTCGATTTGTATGCTCGCTCAATATCCGCACACATTGTCCACTCTCCACTTCCCACAATCGTACCGTCAGATCATCTGCTCCACTTGCGAGCAAACGCCCATCTGGACTGAACGCTACCGTCCTTACCCAGTCGCTATGCCCTTGATATGTATGCGACGGCGTATTGCTATCCGTATGCCAGAGCCGAATTACTCCATCAGCGGTTCCCGCAGCAAGATATTTCTCGTCTGCACTCAACGCAATTGCCAGAATACTCCCAAAAGTATCGGTAAAAATAGATCGATCAAACTGGGCATAGGCAAAGTTTACACCTGGCAAGGATACACCTTGCAGATAGGCTTGCCTGATCAAAAGGTGGGAAAAGTCGTAGTCGCGCAGATCAGCTTCAAGATGAATCAACAGATTGAGTATGTTTCCAATACCATAGCCAATTGGTAACTGATGCTCCTGACGCAAGAGCGTAATGATCTGTTTGAGGTGCTTCTCAAGACCACTCTTGCCCAACAGTTTGCGTAGCTTTTGGGCCACAGGTTCGAGAATAAGGCCTACCTGAATGGAGCGTATATATTCCTTCGCATGTGCTTGAATGAGTGCATACTTTTCTAATACCAGGAACCGCTGAGCACGAATCTCTCTGTACGCCTGCTCAATCAATTTTTCGGTCATGAATTCTATCACAACTGGCAATAAAAAAAAGCGGTCATTGGCATTCTCAACCAGAAAACGTCGCTGCAAAGAGGCGATAGCCTCTAGCAATGTCCTTTTGACGATAGGCTCTACAATATCTTCTTGCAACTCAGCAAGCGTTACAGCCTCGCGCTCAATTGCTAACCAGTACATGATGTCATGCTCTATTCCTGATAAATACTTGAACTGTTGCTCTAATAGATCATGCACATCTTCAATAATAAATGCGTTCTCTTTTAAGAATTTAGCAATCTTTCCTTCAAAAACGTCTTTAATGACCTCGGAAACTAACTTAAGAGCCAACGGATTACCAATGTAGAAATCTACCAGTTCCTTCCACTCGCTTTCAGTCCCAACTAATAATTGTTCTTTGAGAATCTTCTGTGCATCATCGATGGCTAAACCCGAAAGTTGTAGCGAGCGAACGGGCATCGTCTTTGCTTCCAACAGGCTTATCTCTGCTGGTTTCTCTCTGCTCGTAAGCAAAATACAACTTCGATGCATGACTTCCCCAACACGCTGCAATAAAGTAGCATACTTTTCCCAGCGGTCCCGATTCGTCTGCGACTCAAGAACCGTTTCGAAGTTATCCAATATGATAAGGCAGCGGTGCTCCTGCAAAATTTTAATAAACTGCAAAATTTGCTCGTTCAAATCATCAGAGATGTCGATATACTCTTCACCAGATACAAACTGCACACAGCTTTTCAGTACATTTTCTACCAGAGGAGCATTCTGCAAAGAGCGCCAAAATACATATTCAAAATCGCTTTTCAACTTTTCCATCAAAAGTGCCGTAATAGCAGTTTTCCCTATTCCTCCCAGGCCAAGGATCGCCAGTATGTTATAGTTATCCTCCACAATCCATCGCTGTAAATCCTGCAACTCTTTTTCTCGTCCATAAAGTGTTGTAACAATAGGCGCTTCACCTCGATCTATCTTCGCTATCTTCCGTATCTGCTCAGTTCTTTTACGCCTATTTGTTGCAGGAACATCCCGCTCAACATCCTCTTCTTGCTCCGAATGATCAGTAAGTTCTCCCCGTTTAAGTTGTAAATGCTGTTCATACTGCTCTAATAAATGCAACGGTGGTGCCGCGATACCATTCTCAATTGTCGAGAGGTAACTTCTGGAATATCCCAGCGCATCCGCCATACCAGTCAGTGAAATACTCTTTTTTTGCCGCTGAATCCTCATTTTCTCCCCAGGAGAAAGGTTTTCAGCGTTTTCATCACGAACGGCTTTCTCTCGACGGCCCATAGCTGCACCTCCTGAAAAACTATACTATAGAACAAAATAATTATATAACAAAACAACTCTGAATATCTCTTGATACGCACATCACAAAATGCGACGAACGCCCAAATTTCCTGGTATGTGTACATCTGTAACGTTGCTTGTTTCCTCATCTATAATACAAGCTAATATGGTATATTTTACTTAAATAGAAATATAGAACTTTAGAAATATCAAGGGAGAAGGACAATGAAAAGTTCCGCTGCCTCTCCTCAGGAAGGCGATTTTGTATCAGCATTTTTAGAAGAGTACGACGTATATATTCAGAGCCTTGTACGGACGCAATTTCCATTCGCCATCTTTGCTACAGAGATAGCGGATCTAGAGCTTGACGAAATGATACAGCTTATTCGTATCAAGCTGTGGCTAATACTACAAAATCGCCCCATTCACCATCCTAAATCCTACATTGGACAAACAGTGCATACAACGTTAATTGATCAAACACGCAAGCGGAGACAATTTCCATTGCCTGTAGATGATGATGGTGAGCTGAACAGCGGAACTCCGTTAATAACTCCCGGTCAAGGCATGCGTGACCCCGCGTATGAAGTTGATGCACAGAATGTAGATTCCGACACACTCGAGTGTATCACAACTACCATAGAAGCACTTCCTTCACGGCAGCAATATGCTCTCATTTGCTATCTAAAGGATAACGATGATGGGCTGGTACTCATCACTTCTCTACAACATCTTCATGTAGATCCCGAAACAGCTTATTGGCCTGAAGATGATGGTGAGAAGATGTGTTTGAAGTCCTCGCTTTCTGTCGCACGCAAGAAATTACAAAATGCATTGTCCACCAATCAATCTCTGTAACACGCCCAGATGGGAGAGATACCTACTCATCTAGCATCCCTCCCACTACTCAGCTCTTGCAAGTACCAACCAGAATGTGGCTCCCTGCCCTTTTACACTCCTCACACCAACGCGCCCACCATGGCGCTCAATGATCATGCGAGTGATGTGCAATCCCAGGCCCAGACCAACACCAGATCCACTTTTCACCTCAATACCCGGCACCCGATAAAAACGTTCCCAGATCCGTTGTTGCTGAATAGCCGTCAACCCCGGCCCTCTATCTTCCACCTCTACACGCACCTCCGTATCCAGCAGCACAACATGCACAACGACAGGCTGCTCTGCGGCTGAGTACTTCAGAGCATTAGAGAGATAATTGCTCATTACTTGCCGCAGACGATCCGCATCTACCAATACGAGTACCTCACCCAGATTACTTCGATCAAAGAGGATACGCCGTTCGGGAGTCAGAGCCTGGAGGTCTTCTACTACTTCATGGATGAGCATTACCAGATCGCCTAACTCTGGATGCAATTCCAGGTGTCCGGTCTCAATACGCGATACATCAAGCAGGTCATTGACGAGCCGATTCTGCATTCCTACCTGCCGCTCCGCCCGCTCCAGAAGGGTCTGCATCATAGCGATCAACTTCTCCGCTTCGGGAGACAATGTCGTCTCCAATTTTAAGAGACGAGTAATCTGTCGCCGGGCTAATTGTACACTTGCCTTCACCGTTGTAAGAGGCGTACGTAACTCATGACCCGCCACACCAATGAACTCATCCTTTAAATGATTGGCTTCCTGCAAAGCCAACATGTTTGCTTGAGCCTCCGTTCGCTCCTCTAACAATCTTTCGCGCTCTAGAATAAGGGCAGCCAGTTCCGCGACCGCTTTGGCAAGCATCTTCTCACTATCGCTAAACACCCACTCCTCCCCACCATGATCCAACGATAAGATACCAATCAGGCGGGTGCCGATACGCATTGGAGCCATCAACATGACCTTGATCCCATAAGGGTTAGCCTGCCCATCAAACGGAGCCTTCTGCATATCTACAACGACAACATTGCCTGTCGAAAACTGCTCTTCAATCGAGGTCTCCATTATACGGTCACTTAAATAAAAACCCGGACGCCGTTCATACCATTGCCTCTCCTGTTCGGGAGGTAGGCCAACTACCGCTAGAGAACGTAACTCCTGTGTATGTGGATCCAGAATGGTGATACTGATACGCTTGCAATTTAATACGGAACGAAGCAGGCCTGCTAACCTCTGAGCAACATCCTGCATAGCAGAAGCTACAACTTCCCCATCCTCTTCGCCCGTCATCGGCACAGAGACCAGTGATTCCGCCAACACTAATAATGCCTGAAGCGATTCACGCGTTTGTTGCTCCGTCTGGCGCAAACGAAGCTCTAAATTCCGCCGCTCGGTTATATCTCGACAAGCCATCACCGCAGCATGGATCGTCCCATCTTCACCTCGCAAAGGTGCTCCCGTGACACTAAGATCAAGCACACGTCCATCATGTGTATGCATCACGATATCAACGGCAGTCGATCCATAAAGCGCTGTTCCCTCCAATATCAAAACCTGTGGCCATACTTCTTTCGGTAAATAGTGATCCTGTCCATCATATAACTCAAAGAAACGCGGAAGAACATTCAATTCCCTGGTTCTCACTTTCTCAGGAATTGCCAGTAGTTCACGAGCTGCACGGTTCATTCGCTGGAGATTACCCTGCAAGTCAATGATAAATACAGGATCGGCAATAGCTTCAAAAATCGCCTGAATTTGCTGTGTAGCACTTTCGGCAACCTGGCGCAACTCCTGTTCATGAACAAGCACTTCACGCAAATGGTCACGTTCCTGTTCCCTCTCCAACATCAGGCGTTCTTTCTGATTGCTAGCCTGTACTTGCTCCGTTATATCAACATTGAAAATCATAATGCCATCGACCACTCCCTGCTCAACAAATAGAGGTTGATAGACAACATTGAAATAACGCTCAACCGGCACAGTGAGGCCATCCTCATAATGCATTGTCTCGGCACGCAATTCCCGTACGGTCAACGCTTTACCTGTCGTGTAAACTTCATCCACTAAAGCAAGGATTCCTTGCGAGGCATATTCAGGCAGAACTTCACGGATCGACTTCCCCAATACTTCTCTTTTCCCCATCGCCTGTTGAGTGAGCGGATTAATAAACGCGAAGCGCTGCTCTGGCCCACGCAGCACCGAGATAGGCATGGGAACCTGATTGAATAGATTGTATAATTGCTGCCTGGTCGCCTCGCTCCCCCTCTGGCGTGTCTCCTTCATTTGTCGCCTCTGTCGCGCCATCAATCCGATCATGAGTCCAATTATCAGATAGGAAATGATGCCAGATCCATCTTCAAAGCCCCGCCTAAAAAAAATGAGTAGCAATGTACTCACCAGTGATGCTAAAATCCCTGGGCCACTTCCCCATAACCATGAGAGTATCACCACCAGTAGTAGATTTGGAGCCTCGCTAAAGCTAAATGCTGGAAAAAGGTATAGAAGGAGCTTACTGAGGAAAATCATGAGGACTGGCAATATACTGGCCAGTAGATAACCAACGAACCATGGACGTAATGCAGAAGGCAGCCAGGAGGGAACAAATGTTTGAGAGGCGAACCACCTTCGTATCTGCTGGAAATTTCTCTCCACTGGATGCTCTGGTGAAATAGGAGACGATACACCACTACCTTCATCGCTTACAGAGGTAGCAGACGAAACATCCTCAATATTCATAACATGGGGTATCCTTCCATAAACATAAAGTCCTCACGGATGCAAAAATAAGACCCGACGCTTTCTCTGACCTATTCCCCTCTATAAATTCCTCAAAAGATAGTGTAACAGTACAGAGAGTTAAGGCACAAGCTCAACAATGTTGCGGGCCTCTTATGAAAGGATAATCCAACTATTTATCTGGGGCTTTTAAAAGGTATTCTATCCGTTTCCTTGTAGTTCTTTCAACAATGTATTATACCCCTGACGATCCAAAGGCAATTCCACTTCACAATGCCTATAACTCGAATAAATGATCGCATTTGCCAGTTCCAATTCCATTCTCGCATCTACTCCATCACTGGAGAGCGGGCTGCCATACAAAATAGCATTATGGAGACTACGATAGACTTCCGTAAAATCTGCGCTTCCCTCTCCCAACGTTATAGCATAGGGATGCCGCCTGGGTTTGGCATATGGATCATCAGACTGGCTGGCGTACTCGGTTATATCCATATCAAGCGTCTGAGCCGTCAGCGTATCGCGGCCTATTTCCAGAATGCCTCGCGTTCCTACAATTTTCAAACGCTCGTCATCGTCTGCTTCTGCCGTACTGATATGAATACTGCCTAGCGCTCCATTGGGCCACTCTACCATTGCCTGTACTGTGTCCTCAGTTTCGATCTGTTTATGCAGTAATCGACGCGTCCATGCAAAAACACGTGCAGGACTACCAACTAAATGGCAGAGCACATCCAGGTTATGTGATGCCTGGTTCGTCAAAACTCCTCCACCCTCACCTGCCCATGTAGCACGCCAGGCCGCCATTTGATAATAGCTGCTCGGTCGCGTCCATACAGCACTAAACTCAACACGCTGGATATCTCCTATCACACCCTCGCGCAATAGCTTGCGTGCCGCTATAATTTCAGGTCGGAAACGATGCTGAAACATCACCGCAAGTAATCGTTTGCTGCGTTGAGCCATTTCAATCATTGTATCCGCCTCCGCAACCTGGATCGCCATTGGCTTCTCCGTCAGCACATGACACCCCGCCTGCAAACAGTCTATAGCTACACGTGCATGCAAAAAAGGTGGCGTAAGAATGATTGCAACGTCAGGCTTCACCTCCACCAACATTTGCCTGTAATCTTCATAAAAATTACAATGTAACTCTTCAGCTCGTCGCCTTCCCTCCACTGTATTAATATCCGAAACGGCAACAAGATCAACTGACGGCAATGTAGTAAGCGCCGGGATATGGCTCTTAAAAATTCCTGCACCTACGCCAATAACGACATGCCGCAAACGATCTTTCTGTATTTCTTCCATGTAACATGCTCTCCTTCTTTTATACGCACGGATGACGGACGGCACGGGCATATTTACGACGCCCGGTAGTTTTATTTTCTCACCTGACTACCAGCATCGGCAAGGAAATACCTCTGGACGAATACTTACAGCTTCATTCGACCTTTATATCTGCCTTTTGCAAAATCTCACGCAAGCCTGCACACGATTCACGCGTTGCCAGCTCGCGTCCACCTTCTGGATGAACATAATGCGTTTCCAATGAAAGTAATCCAGCATATCCATCTTCCACCAATGCCCGGAACTGCCCCACATAATCGATAGAGCCAGTACCGATCTTCACGAAACGATCTCTGTGCGCTGCCTCTTTCAGGTTTCGATTGGCATCTTTCACATGCACATGCATAACACGACCTCGCACATGTTGATACCCCTCAGGATATGGACTCGAATCCAACATTGCCTCGTTGCCAGGGTCCCAGATAACGCCAAAATTGGGTGATGTGATAGAACGAAGCAGCCAGCCAGTCTCTTCGCCGGTGGCGATATTACAGGCATGCTCATTCTCTATTATCAATTTAAGGCCAGCCCTTTCAGTACGACTGACGGCTTCTGCAATCACATCGCGTACTTTCGTACGCACAGTAGTAGGATCAGGTACACGTAAAAAGGAAAAGGTACGCACAAATGGTGCATCAAACAAACGAGCAAGTTCAAATGAACGCTGCAAAATATCCCATTCTTGTGCCTGCTCCTCGGAAACTGGTAATGTATTGTTTGTGGCAGTTGTCTCGTCACTCCAGAGCGGCGACTTGAGAAAAGGCGAAGCTATCGAGCAGACACGAAAACCGCCTTTTTGTAAAAGGGATTTAATCTGTAACAGGCTGTCCATATCGTGGAAGACAATATTTTTTTCGCCAACTTTCCGTAGCTCGACGATAGTAATCTTCAGATCACGACAGACCTGCAAAGCATGTTCAAGATCATCCGAAATTTCGTCTGTAACAACACTCAGGTGCATGAACAATCCCTCCTGACTAAAACAAGATAAGAACTGCGCCAACAGACGCAGTTCTTACTTCACAGAGAAAGTAGAAACTAGCCGACGATACCTACGCCAGAGTACGCTGTCACATTGCCGATGACCGATGAGGTCGAGTCAAGTGTATACCCGTACGGAGGATTCGTAAAGCTACCAGTCCTCGTAATGGTGACTGCTGCTCCGCCGTAATCATTCCCGCTGGCATTCGCATATCCATCAACTTTGCTATCCCCAGTTGTTGTTAAAGCTGTACCAACACTACGGAATACATTGTTCTGGACCAATACTTGTGCATTCTCACGGGAATGGACAGCACTATCACCAACGTTCTGATAATAGTTGTTGTATATATGTGCAGTCCCGAAGCGGATACTTGGTAGGCGCGAGTTCACATTGTAGAACCAGTTGTGATGATAGGTTACGTGGAGATGGCCTGTATCCTCAGAAGCATTGCTGTCAGAGTGACCAACCAATGAAACCTTATAGTGATCATGGAAGCGATTCCAGGATACCGTAATGTAATCGCCAGCATGGGTGATGTCGAGTAGACCATCATAGTAATCCTTACCATGACTCATGTCAGAGTAAAGGTTATTATGGTCAATCCACAGATGCGTCGATTTCTCAATATGGATGGCGTCGCCATTTCCACTCGAAGCCGTAACATTATGGATCGTCAGGTTTCTGATGATTACATTACTGACGCTCTTCATAACCAGACCCAGCCCACTGAGGGTAGAGCTTGAACCAATGCCTAGGATGGTCTTGTTTGAACCAACTTTGACATCTCCCGAACCGCTGATCGTGCCGCTGATCTTCACGATCTTCGCCGTCGAGCCGCTCACTGCGCTAGTCAGGGCGGAAAGGCTGCTGACAGTAACAGTTGCACCACCAGCACCACCAGTGGTGCCAGCTCCATATCCTACGAGCGGATCAGCTGGTGCAGCCCCTGCTGGCTGAATGACTCCTAATAGCCCAAAAAGAGCCACGCCACAAGATAAGCCAATTACAACCAGACCAAGCCAGAATCGTTTTACTTTTCTCATGATCTTTGCCATGTTTGTTATCCTCCTTGAAACAATTTACTATGACCGCTATCATCTCTGATACATTTTTTATGACGATCTTCCCTTACAGAGATATATCATCACAGCGCGATCATTGCATCATACATAGATGCTAATGTAACATCTCCATAATGTTACATACCAGTAGTCCGGCTATTTGTTACCCCCTTTCTTCTCATCACTGTTGTACTCCCCAGTACCAGACAGGATCACCACAGTGAGCTAGTACAAATTTATTTCGTTATAAAATGCAAGGATGGCTACAAAAATGTCTCTATCCTTACAAGAAGCATTCTTCTTTACCCTCGTTCTCAGATCTCCACCCTTCAAAAACACGTAGTAAACGTTTACCAGACGATGCAAAAAAATTATCATCTCTATCAAAAGGTGCTCAGCAGAGGCCTTTACAGGCCTCCCTACGCAATCCACCTTCGCTTCCCTGGCAATACCTTATTCATAAAGCATTATTATGCTCCCAACTTATAAGACTGTTTTGCCAGACGATAGGCCAGATCAATGATCATTTCATCTGCATCATCTTCGTCAATGATAGTATGTACAACAAGCCCGGCCAGCCAATCAGCGCTAACGCGTCGCCACAAATCATGACGAGCAGGAATAGAAGGATAGGCTCGTGTATCATCATTAAAGCCTGCAAGGTTATATATCCCTGCCGTCTCTCCAACTGCATCCAGATAGCGGCGCATGCCCAATATACTATCAAAGAACCACCAGGGTGGTCCTAGCCGTAACGCAGGATAGTGTCCCGCAAGTGGTGCAAGTTCACGGCTATAGGTTGTTTCATCTAGATTAAATAAGATCATTGTTAGATCACGTTCGCGCCCAAAGCGATCGAGCAATGGTTTTAAATTACGTGTAAACTCGCTGGCCGTTGGAATATCCGCGCCCATATCACGTCCAAAATCGGCAAGAAGTTGTGGATTATGATCGCGAAAACTACCAACATGCAACTGCATCACCAGGCCATCCTCCACACTCATACGCGCCATCTCTATCAGCATATGGCCGGTAAAGCGGCGAGCGTCTGCCTGATCAGCGTTTCCCTTTAAGGCACGCTGGAATATCGTATCAGCCTCATGCTCACTGAGATGCTCTGTATACGCCGTTAAAGCGGCGTGATCTGTTGCAGTCGCTCCCATCTCTTTAAAAAAGATGCGTCTTTGTTCAAGTGCTCTGATATACGAATGATAGTCTATCACATTTATACCAGAAATACTACTCAACTGCTGAATCTGCTCCGCATAATCGGATTGAATATTGACAACTGCATCTGGACGCATTGTCGGAATCACGCGTCCGGTCCAGCCAGAATCACGAATACGTTGATGCTCTTCCAGTGCGGAACTCGCTGTATCGGTTGTCGCCAGTACCTCGATACGAAAACGTTCAAATAATGAGCGTGGCTGAAATTCTGGTTGCTGTAGTTTCTCGGCAATTGCATCGTAAATACCCTGCGCATTCGCCGCGTTCATCTTTTCTTCGATCCCAAAAGTGCTGTGTAATTCTTCACGTAACCAGAGACTCGTTGGTGTGCCACGGAAAAGATACCAATGATCACAAACAGTCTGCCAGATTTTGCGGTGATCTTTTTCTACAGGCTCACCATTTTTACGCGGAATCCCCAGACTTTCCAGTGCTATACCTTGCGCATAAAACATGCGAAAGATATAGTGATCAGGCACAATTAACAGGTCAACGGGCGTCCCCCACTCATAATGGGACGTTGCCAGCAGACGCGGGTCCACATGCCCATGAGGACACACAAGAGCCAGATCCTTTACCCGCTCATACAGACGATGGGCAACCTGCCGCTGTGTCGGTTCCGGTGAAAAATAACGATCCTCTTCTGGCGCGACCATACTCTTTTCCTTCTCCTGGATAGATTTGTGAAGCGCAGCGGGCTTGTAAACCGCGCCCCTACACCATTCGTGGGCTGGGGAACCGCGCCCCTACACCATAGCATCATGCTTTCAGTGTATCACCTTTTCTGGAAGCACAAATAAATCATCAACGACTACCATTTTACCGGTTTTCATTGCTTCATTGGCTGAGATGCCTACCAGGATTGATGCAGCTCCATCAATATGCGATGCGGCCCTATATAACGGATCAAAGGGTGGGTGAGGCGAGAATAATTGCTCCAGCAAAATAGGGTCAGCCCCTCCATGGCCTCCTTCGGTTACCGGCGTCTCCACATCGTAAGGCGTTCCAAACATAGGGTAAGCGCGAATACGGGCAGATTTGAATGGTCCCTTGCTGGCACTCGCATTGGCTTTTCCGTCACCTTGCAAGTGATTTATGTTCTCTGCAATCTCCATCTCGATACGACCCTTTGTCCCTGTAATGGCTACCCGTAGTCCCTCCCATGGAGAATATGCTATGAGACAATAGGACAAAAGGACATTATTCCGATAGCGTACAGAGACAGACATCGTATCTTCAATTGTAATTGGTTTGCCAAATACATTACGATCTCGCAGGTAGCCACTCTCTTCCTCTGCGTTCAGATAGAGGCCTCGAAACGTCTCGTTTTTGTCCAGCGTCAAGGCGAAGGGATCATGCTCGGCTTCCGGGACATTGGTGTAACGGCTGTAGCTATAATGCTCACCACGCTCTTCGGCGTTTTTTTCACCATAAAATAACAGATCACCCATGGCAAAAACATGACGTGGATACGAATCAATCCACCAGTTCACCAGATCAAAATGGTGCGTTGCTTTGTGGACAAGTAAGCCACCACTATTTTGTTTTTCACGATGCCAGCGCCGAAAATAGTCCGCTCCATGGCTTGTATCCAGCATCCACGAGAAATCAACTGCCAGGGGTTTTCCAACAACACCCTCAATAACCAGTTCTCGGAAACGTGTATAAGCAGGTGTATAACGATAGTTGAAACTTACTCTCAATGACCGACCGGTACGTTCGATTGTCTTGAAGATTGCTTTCATTTTCTCGGCATCGGTAGTCATTGGTTTTTCAGTGATCACATCACAACCCATGTCCATCGCCTGTAAAATGTAAAGATGATGGGTGGCATCTATCGTTGTGACAATGACTGTATCTGGATGTGTTTCAGCAATCATAGCTTTAAACTGATCTGCATGGTAGGTCGGTAATGGCGCAATCCCTGCAGCAGTTTCTAAACGCTGATTGTACCAATCCATCCGTGTCTGGCTTAAATCACAAAACGCAACCAGTTCCGCCACATCACGGTAGGTCGTGACCAACGCATCAATGAACATGCGCGAACGCGATCCCGTTCCAACTAGAGCGTACCGTTTTTTTGGCATTTCTACACCTTCAAATTTTCTTTCTTGATCAATTGTGACCAGCACGTTGTGACCGATCACAATTATTATATGCATTATTTTTTCCAATAAATCAAGGGGTACATGCCTTTTTTATCATAAATTTCCATAAAGTACTGGTGTTTATCTCTCAAAAGGACCTTTTTACCCTTATATAAAACTCTGCAAAAGAACTGTTAAACCATTGACAGGCGAAAATAAACCAGTTATAATGTGACCGCTCACATGGAAATATGCATAAAATTTCACAGGTGGGAACACTTAAACCCAGACGCCCATGTCGGCGTTGTGAGAAATTGCTATGGTACTCAAAAAAAAGAAAATCACTATCCGCGATGTTGCTGGACTGGCTGGTGTCTCTTACCAGACAGTTTCGCGCGTGATGAACGACAACGATAGTGTTGCGGAGGAAACACGAAGACGTGTTTTACATGCAATGCATGAACTAGATTTCGTACCCAACAAAATAGCACAAATGCTTACAACAAATCGTTCTCGTACACTGGAACTCATTGTTGTAGCTGTTATGCATGGCGGGCGTTTTGCTGAGTCTATCAAAAGCATGGCACAGGCTGCTGCTGATACTGGATACGATCTCCTCGTTACCATGGAAGATGATGTCAACAAACTGGGCCTTGCGTTGGGAAATGCCGCCGCCCGTCTCGTAGATGGTGTGGTTATTTATGCTCCATCCCTACGTATTCCTGATGAGAAACTTTTGCAACTATGTAACGGCATACCAATCGTGCGACGCGATTACGCGCCAGGTTCTCACCTTGCCTGGGTCGGTTTCGACCAGGTGCACGCAACCCGGATGGCGACAGAATATCTCATCGATCTGGGCCATCGCCACATTGCCGCTATACCCCCTTCTTTGGATCTCATCAACGGCGAGTGGCGCTATCTTACATGGAAAGCTACTCTTCTTAGTCATGGCCTTGAACCAGGCCC
>JACDAE010000048.1 GCA_013695595.1 Ktedonobacteraceae bacterium
CATGTGGCCGGCCACATGGTATGCGGATTTTTAAAATGATATTATAGGCCGCGCAGTTCTTTTTCGCGTTCCTTCAGATCGCGCCGCAAGATTTTGCCGGAAGCGGTCTTGGGGATGACATCGATAAATTCTATGAAATGGACTTTCTTGTAGCCAGCGAGTTTTCCGTTGGCGAAGGTGATAATCTCTTCTGGTGTGGCGCTGTGTCCCTGGCGTAGAACGACCAGGCCCTTGATTAATTCACCAGCTTCATCGTCGCGGATGCCGATGACCGCTGAATCAAGCACGGCAGGATGTTCCAGCAGCAATGCTTCGATCTCCGCTGGTGCGACGCCAAATCCCTTATACTTGATCATCTCTTTTTTACGATCGACGATATAGGTGTAGCCATCCTCATCGACGTGTCCAACGTCGCCGGTGTAGAGCCAGCCGTTACGTAGGGTGCGTGCCGTCTCTTCAGGAGCTTTCCAGTAGCCTTTCATAATCTGAGGGCCGCGAATGATAATCTCGCCATCTTCGCCCTGAGGAAGTTCATGTTCGCCAGTCTCAATGTCCACGATCTTCTGTTCTGTATTGTGGGTCGGCATTCCAACGCTGTCTACACGGACCAGAGCGGGATCGCTGGGCTGCGAGTGCGTGAGTGGGGATGCTTCTGTCAAACCATAACCTTGCACAATGGGGATGCCAGTTTTCTCCTGGAGCTTACGAGTTGGCTCCATTGGGAGTGGTGCTGCACCTGAGAAGATATATTTAAGACTCTTCAATTTGCTGAGGTCGATGGGGGCATTTGCCAGGGCCATAATGATAGGTGGAACGGCAAAGTAGTAAGTAGCTTTGTGCTTTTCACATAATTCTAGCGATTGTAGCAGGTCAAAGCGCTCCATCATAATCTGTGTGCCACCACAGGCCAGGAAGCTGCCAGTGAGCATAACGCCATAGATGTGGTAGAACGGCAGAAAGAGCAGTGCGACATCAGTAAGATCGGCTTTAAGAGCGTTTGTGAATTGCAAATTGTTTGAGACAAGGTTGTGATGGGTAAGCATAGTGCCCTTCGGCAGGCCGGTCGTGCCTGAAGAGTAGGGGAGGGCCAGCAGATCGTCGCCATGAACATCGACGCGTGGGGGATGCTTGGGCGATGAACGACGGATCAATGCTGCCAGTGGGATAGCTTCAGGCACCTCTTCGGGTACGCCCTGACCCGTAACCAGGATATACTTCAAGTTGGGCAATGTCTTGTTCTGCCGGGCCAATTGGAGAACAGGCAAGAGTTCGCGCTGAATCAAGATCGCCCTGGCCTCAGAGTTCTCAAGCTGATACCCCACTTCGCGCTCTTTGTAGACCGGGTTCATCGGGCTGACAACGACACCTATGGATGCTGCCGCAATAAATGTCAGGGTATATTCCGGTCTGTTGGTCGTGTAGAGGCAGATACAATCGCCCTTGCGCAGACCAAGATCGTACAGGCCATTAGCGATACTATTGATTATGGATACGACCTCACGGTATGTCAGGGCGAGATCGTGATAAATAATCGCAGTTCGTTCAGGTGTACGTTCGGCGGCCATACGTACCAGCCTATCATAAGGAACATCAGGAAAGTCTATCGGAAGACGGAACAATTCAGGGAGCGCCATTTTCTTTGCCATGCTAGAAGTCCTTTCTGTCTCAGCTCACCTGTGAGCTATTCAGAAATACAGTACGAGGTTGCTAGCTTAAGACGAAGCACCTTGAGTATCTCTACTCTATCGCCAGTGCTTTGTAGCATACGCCAGTCATAACTTTATTGTCAATGACTAATCCCGTATGATATGCATGCAAATAAAACAGGGCAGCTCAGAGGTCGCATCTCTAAGCTGCCCTGTCTCCAAAGCGAGTACCGCATACAGGTAGTATAAACTACTTTCTCCAAAAATGCAAGAAATGTCGTAACAATGTAAATGGTGATGTAAACATTTGTACATCTCTATTTAACATTTGTACATCTCTTTAGACAGATGATAAATGTGTAGCATCTGGCTCACCTTCTCAGGGAGAGAGAAGCATTTTGCGTAATATATTGAATGTCCTGTTGAAGGCTGTGTCGGGCAAGGCTACTGTAGGGAGACCCGATATGCTCCCTGGCGGTTTTGCTTTTACGGCGGCACTCCATGTGATTGTTTCCCCATATTTGAGCTTCAGGCAAAATTGTTCGATCCGGTAAGGAACTTTCTGCCCTCCAATGAGAACGGTATTTCTGGGTTGGATGGTTGTGTTCACGCCCATAATATGTCGATAGGGGTAGATGTCATCTTTATCATTGTCAAATGTTGGGTCAAGGGCATTGATGTCACCTTTGAAAATGGCAAGCGAGTTTTTCAATGGATAGATGTAGGTGTAGACGTTGATGCTAAAGCGATGGTATCCATCTTTCCCTCGTTTCATGTGCACGGCATTTGGATCGTACTCAGCGGCGTCAAATGAGCCGGGCAGCACATAGCTGCGCATGTTGAGCACGCGGTCACTTATCTGAGAGCGCGTGATATCCAGTCTCTGCATCCCTTCCTGGGCGAGGAGCCAACCCTGGTTTTCGACCCAGGCGTCATAGTGCCTATCGTCCGGATTGGCTCGCTTGATGCTTAATAGGGAGAGCAAGCCCCAGACAAACAGCCCCAGGCCTAGTATTTCGACGAGCCAGAGTTGTACAATCGGCCAGGTGCATATGAGTAGTGGGCCAATAACAACCATCACCCAGGCCCATGGTGGATAGGGGCGTGGGAAAAAGTAGTTATAGAGTTCCTGTTGTGATAGCTGTCGTGGAATAACGGCCTTCGTTTTCTGAGTATGCATATACAATCTGTCAATCCTTTGTCTACATTTCCTGCCAGTGTACGCAAACGCTTAAAACGCCAGTCGATGATTCTTACGGGTATATTCTCTCTATTCTAACTGACGACTATCCTAACGGAATATAAAATTTTTCTGTATTTAGTTCGTTGCACGATCAGCGGTGAAAGTATCGATGAGTTTTTGCTCTGGACCGCCCCTGGCCTCAAAGAGTTGAATATGCTTCTGTGCCAGCAGCAGACATAAGGCTGCGTAGAATTCCTGTACATTCAACTGGGTTGTATAAGCAAGTTCACCGATATTTTTCTTGTCGTCGATCGCCAGATAGAGGCGACGAGCATTTTTGTCCTGAATAGGAGGCTTGTTTCCTGACAATGCATACCTCATTGTTGTATTGACGATTTGAGTACGGTAAGGAACAAATTCTGTCAGTAGCGGACGTTTTTCGGTAGATCTGTCACCAGTCAATTGTAATCCGCGTTCTACAGGCAGAGTGACTTCCATGAGGCCGTGGCTTCTGGCTATCGCAAGGACATGATCTAGAATGTGGCTTATGGTTGGTAATAAGCGCGCGGAGGGTGTATGGCGCGAAAAAATGGTAACTGCCAGCTTGAGGGGAGTTGCCACTTTCTGGCTCGAAAAGTCGTTATTTGCTGGTGCAAGCAACATAGTATTGCTCACAAAATTGCATGCCCAGTAATTGAGATTGTAACGCATAAGCAGGTTGCTGAAGTAATGTGAGAATATGCTGCTTACCGCCTGCGGCTCAACGCTCTGTCGCTTGTTGAGTAAGAGTTCTACCCTATCTGCTAAAAGCTGGTTAATCACAATATGTTGTGGCAATGAGGTGCCTTGTTGAACCGTCGTACGCAATTCACACCCCACCCGCCCGCTGCGATAGTTCTGCATGGCCCAGAATTGCATGACCTGAATATCCATTCGTTGCATCATCATATCGGCCAACCATACAAATAGCTCATCCATACTTTGCATGGTCTCTACAACTTCCAGAAGTCGTGTGATAATCACCAGTTGATGGTTGCCCATAATCTTGCACATAGATGGATGTGCACCAGTTTTCCCATTCTCCACGTTTGCCTCCCTACATACTTCATCTGAATGAACACTTTATCAATATTGCCTGGTTATAGTGCTACTCAGCCTGCTTTACACAATATTACATTATCTTGTGTGTACAAAGAATAGCAACTACATTAGCGAGTATAACATGCTTATCGCTATGTAGCTATTAATAATCCGTTAAAAATTAAGAGGTTTTACTTATATAAAATATAAATGTCTGTATGCATCATTTTCAATATTTGCGCTTATCGTGCCGCTGCTACGCGCATCTTAGCCGGGTTTGCAACCGTACGGCACGATGCTATAAAATGGAAACGCAGCCACAATTTGTGGTGTCGATATCAGAATGTCACGTATCTTGAAAGAAACGGTACATAGCTCATGCCGGATGCAACACCAGAGTTCAAGCAGCAACTCAGAACCGCCTTTGAAGCAATCCAGGAAGGTCAGACATTTACCTTTCGTCGTACTTTTACGGAAGGCGATGTGGCTCTTTTTTGTGGGGTTACAGGTGACTATAATCCCTATCATATAGATCAGCAATTCGTTGAAACGAGCTGGTTTGGTCGTCGCATCATTCCTGGTCTGCTCACGGCGAGTATGGTCACCCATATTGGGGGGATGATCGGTTTTCTTGCCACCGAAATGTCTTTTCAGTTCCCGGTTGCCGTCTATATTGGAGATACCGTCACCTGTACGGTTACCATGCACGAAAAAGATGTGGTCCGGCGTATGATCAGGGCCAGTGCTCGCTTTCTAAACCAGGATGGTGTTGAGGTGATTCGTGCTACGTTTTCTGGTTTCCCTTCGGATGTACGTTTAGCGCATTAGATTGCGGGGGAAAGTATGCATATGGCTAATTTCGTTGTTTAAAGAAGTGTGTCTTACATGTTGAAACGAGGTAGTTTCATGCTCCATTTTTCACCGACCGAAGAGCAAGAAGAGATACGCCACCTGGCACGCAGCATCGCCGGCGAGCAACTGCGCACCCAGGCCCGCTCGTCCGAAAAAAGCTGCGACATCTCTCCCACGCTGATGCAGATACTCACCCAGACTGGCCTGATCACTCCCTTTCCCGAAGCATATGGTGGCTCAGGACCCATCGAAGCGATCACCTATGCCCTCATCGCCGAAGAACTTGGCTATGGCGATGGTAGTCTGGCAATGAACTGTCTTGGTTCGCTTATGGGGCCGCTGACCATTGCCCTGACCGGGAGTTCTGCACAACAAGAACGCTTTATCCCACCCTTCTGCTCGGCGGGTACAGGCTCTACTCAGCGTGGTAGCTTTGCCTTCGCTGAACCGACTGGTGGCTACTTCCCGGCTGACATAACTGCTACTGCCCGGCAGGATGGCGACACCTATATTCTCAATGGTAGCAAGCGCAACGTTGTGCATGGTGCTCACTCTGATCCACGTATCGCCATGTTCCGTCTTGATGGTGTGGAAGGACTTTCCAGCCTGTGCGCCTTTGTACTTCCTGAAGACCTCGACGGTTTACAGATTACTCCTGATAGCGATAAGCTAGGCTTGATTGCTGCTCCCAGTGCGTCCTATACATTCACAAATGCCATTGTGCCTGCCAGTGCTCTGCTGGGGAAACCCGGTCATGTTGGGGGAGTACGTGCTGCTATGCTCTACATGCTTTTGCGGGCTGGCATTGCCTGTGGAACTGCCCGTGCGGCCTTTGAATATGCCAGCGATTATGCGCAGGAGCGTATCGCCTTTGGACGCCCTATCGTCTCCTACCAGGGGATCGCCTTTCCGCTGGCCGAAATGGCAATGAAGATGGATGCCGTTCGTCTCTTGCTCTGGAATGCAGTGGTGAACTGGGATAACGATGTTGACGTTCAGATCCTGTTACGCAGCGCTGAGGCGGCGCACCATCAAGCCCTCAAGCTTGGAAAAGCGGCAACGATAGACGCCGTGCAAGTCATGGGTGGCGCTGGCTTTATGCAAGATCATCCCGTTGAGATGTGGATGCGCAACGCGGCTGCGATGGAGTAATAAAAAGATGATAGATTTTACACTGAGCAAGTCCCAACAGGCCTTTCGTGATTATGTTCATCAGATTGCTTTGACTGAAATGCGGCCCATCTCATTAGAGTGTGATCGCAACGAACGCATTCCGGACGCGTTCTTCTGGACGATGCAGAAGCGTCTCTCCCCTGCTGCTTTGCCCAGAGTGGAGGAGAAGCAGACGCAGGTACTCTCGATGTTGCTGAACGAAGAATTGGCCTGGGGTGATGCAGCTCTCTCGACGGCGCTGCCCGGTCCTGGTCTTGCCGCACCCCCGTTGCTTGCGCAGGGGACGCCAGAGCAGCAGGCGAAGTTCTTTGCGCTCTACGCGGATGATCAATTGCACTGGGGAGCACTGGCCTTGACTGAACCTGGCATCGGCTCCGATGTTGCAGGGATGTCGACCACCGCTGTGCTGGATGGCGATGAGTGGGTGATCAATGGGCAGAAGCACTATATCACGAATGGAGCGCGTGCCGATCTTGTTATCACGTTTGCAACGATCGACAAAAGTCTCGGTCGTGAAGGCATTCGTCCCTTTGTGGTCCCTAAGGGGACGCCGGGTCTGAGGGTTGGACGCATCGAGGAGAAGATGGGTCTGCGAGCATCTCAGACTGCCGAATTGATCTTTGAAAATTGTCGTATCCCCAAAGATCATCTACTGGCTGGTCGTGAGCAGAGCAAGAAAGCTGGCTTCAAGGCCGCGATGGGAACGCTCGATGCAACCCGGCCCATGGTTGGTATCATTGCGGTAGGTATTGCGCGTGCGGCCTATGAAGCGACCTGCCAATGGGTCAAAGAGGAATTGCCGGTGGGATATCCATTGCAGAAGCGACAGAACATCGAAACCGAATTGGAAGAGTTATGGCAAGAAATCCAGATGGCGCGTTTCCTGGTCTGGCGTGCTGCCTGGATGGCTGATAGCCGTATCTCCAATTCAAAAGAAGCGTCGATGTGTAAGGCGTACGCTGGCGGTCTGGTGATGAAGGCAACCTCCGCAGCGGTACGCATTACGGCTCCTGGGCAGAGTTCTGAGCTGCGGCAGCTTGTGCAGAAGTGGTTCCGCGATGCCAAGGTCTTCGATATTTTCGAAGGCACAGCTCAGATCCAACGTCTGGTGATTGCCCGTCGCTTATTCCCCGCAATAAATATCCCCTAAATAGAGAGAGTTTTTGGGTAGGGACGCGGTTGCGCCCCTACTTTTTGTCGGAAGCTGGCTTCTCTGCTGCTGCTTCGTCCAGCTCCAGTTCATACGTATCATCATCATCGAACTGATCGACTTGTATAAGTGGACGGTTGTCGCGCTTCGTCGTACGACGCTTCTCGATCACTTCGCGCTTGAATATATCGCGTTTGCCTGTCGCGCGTTTATCGCGTAGCTTGCCTCTCATGCTCTCACCTCCTCTCTCTGGTTCCCATATTTATGCCTATGAGGCGAGGTCAGGACCAGATTGATCGCGCCTGTTGAGGTAAGGGGGAGGAAAGTAGGTAGGCGCAGAGCTATGTTTTTAGTGAATGTCGTAAACAGGTACTTCATATTGCTTTCTCTTATATGTGAAGTCTGAACCGTTTCATTTTGAGGATTTTTAATACATGTTGAAGGGAGGAGGGGTCGAAAAAGCTATGCGGATCAGGACAATCTGCAATGACGCTACACGTAGAAATATGCATAGCTACGCTTTTAGTATGTGGCATAAGTGAGTTCTGTTGACCTCTGTACAGTGCTGTATTACTACAGGAACTGGCTGCATGGAACCCGCCATGTTGAGATATCTGTATCGCCATCTTTGAGAAACCAATCAAATAATACGTTTGTGAATTGATTATGAGTGTACTCGTTGGAGGTTCAAAAGTCAAGCCTCTTTTTGGTCAGTTTTTTTTCAGTAGTACCAATGTCGTCTCTCTTATGGTTGTAAGAGTGCTTGCTTTATAAATAGAACTAGCGACGGTAAAGGCGCGGATCACGTCAATGACGATCACCACGCCGTATGCCTGCGCTGCGCCTGTTCTATCTACTCGACGAAGCATATTTTTACCTTTTATAATTTCCTGCCTGCGTGAGAAAGATTTTATAAAGGCCACGTATGACGACTACTGCAATGCCGAGTGCGACGACAATGAGCGTAATCCAGACCCATACCAGGCTATCGCCTGCCATATTGCTTGCAGAATGTGGATCGAGCGATGTGGCGAGCAAGGGAACTAAAATAATGAGTGGGATTGCGAGGAGGGCGAGGCAGCATAGAATAACCATAGCAGGTAATAAAAAGCGCCAGACTTCCGAGTCGCGTAGGTTCTCAGTCTTGGCTGTTCCGTATGCCTGTCTATGTTCTTCTACAGGGCTTGCTACAGGCTCCTGTACGTTTTCTAAGACCTGTTTTGTACCGCTGCTGTTTGTTGTTGCAGCGGTATCAACTGTTTTATCATCCATTATAAATCTCCTGAGAAGTTTGGTAAAATCTACTTCTCAGTATAGCATATTTATGCTGTTCCTCTACTATAAATTGTCATCGATGTAGCGGAAAATGCGTTTGCGTACGGCCAGGGCTACCGCGGGTAAAATGATGCTACCAACCACTAATTTTGTGACGGTTTTCCTTATAGAGCTTTTTGCCATGATGTCGTCGCCTTTCTTTTAATGAAATTACGTTATTATGTATGACACGAAAAGGGATGATGTATGGTGTCAATTTCGGTGCAGACAGAAACGCTTGACAATCCAGATGATGAATGCTATATTTGCTTCAGTCATTTTTAAGGGCGCTTAGCTCAGCGGTAGAGCGCTTCGTTCACACCGAAGAGGTCACTGGTTCGATACCAGTAGCGCCCATGTTTTCCCCTCATGTTTCTCCCCGACAGGAAACCTGTGACTTTTAGCTATTCTTGATTGCGCAAAAACGTGCTATTGACGTATAATAAAAATATCAGGAATCGCTTTCCGACGTTTTGAAGCCGAAAGGGTCCTTGCAGTATTTCTGGTGAGGAGATTGAGCATGCTACGTATCTTACACAGTGTTCATGGCGTTAATGTGCCGGGTTTAGTCCTTCTCCTGTTGCTCTGGATCCTTTTATTTAAAGGGACACGTTTGCTGGTAATGCTTCTTCGTCATGATCCCCTCGTCGGTTGGGCTATCGGGCCGCTTGGCGTCACTATCATGTTTGTGCACGAGCCATCTGTTATGTTTATCTGGTTGAGTATGCTCTGTCCCGCTATTGTGTCAGGAAGCGTGCTCTACGTTGGTTTTTTTACGTCCCTCAGCCCTGTCACACTCGCCCATACAGTATTCATGCAGGTCATAGTTATTGGTTGTGGAGTTCTTTTATCGATTATAGGGGATATCTTCAACGTTTTTCAGGATCTGCGTCATCCACTCTGGGGAGAAGCTCGTATGCTGCGTAGCATCCAGTGGCTGCGTGCCACCTGGGCCAGAGTTCACTTTACGCCCTTTGGCTATTCTTATCTCAATGATCACTTCGGTTCTAGCCCGACGGATCTATGGCAGGCATTATAGAGCCAGACCATCATGCGAGCGGAACGGTCGGGGGTCTGAGAGGTAAGGTGAAGTGGAATGTGCTGCCATTGCTCTGGTTATTGGTGAACCAGATCTGACCACCGTGTCCATTAATGATCGCTTTGGCGACATACAACCCCAGTCCGATGCCAGAGTATTGTTGAATGGCCGTATTGTGCACGCGGTAGAAGCGTTCGAAGATGTGATCAAATTGTTCTGCGCTGACCCCTATCCCCTCGTCGATAATGCTCACCATATACTCCTTGTCCCGCTTCTCCAGGCATACAGTAACTTTCCCTCCGTGGGGCGAGTATTTGATTGCATTGTCGAGGATATTGCCAATAACCTGTGCTACACGCATGCGGTCGGCCATGATTGCGGTGCTCTGCGCCTGAATATCCAGGTAGATAGTATGGAGCTCGGCACTGGCTTGAGCTGAATGCACGCTCTCTGCCAGCACATCGGCCAGGTAGAACGTTTCATAATGTAAGTTTAGTTTGCCCCATTGGACCTGTGAAAGGTCAAGAAGATCGTTCACCAGGCGCTCCAGGTGCTCGGTCTGGCTCTGCACAATGTTCAAGCTGCGCAGATCGTAGCTCTCAGGTGCTTCGTTTACTAGCGCACTGTTCTCAGGAGTTGCATGCGCCTTGCGCAGACGCCTCTCCATACGGCGCACCAGATGCTGTGTATAGCCCTTAATGGCCGTGAGGGGTGTGCGCAATTCGTGAGAAACTACAGACACAAAATCATCTTTCAAGCGCTCGACCTGTTTAATGGAAGTAACATCGTTGAGCACCGCAACAACACCAATCGGACGTTTCGCAATCCCACTGGCATCGTGTAAGGGGGCTGCGCTAATATTCAGAGTAATCGGGACCGTCTCGTCGCTTTCGCCAATGGTCAGCTCCTGGTTAGTGACAAGCTTATTTTTTAGTGCCTGATCAACAATCTCTGCCAGACGCGGGAGCCAATCGGCAGCACTTGTGCTGATAAGTTGGTGCAATGGTACATCGGTCTGGAAATTAATGTTGGCCTGTGCTAACAGGTGTTGTGCAGATTGGTTGAGAGAGGTGATTGCCCCATGTGCGTCGGTGATAAGCAGACCTTCGGCCATGCTCCCGATAATCAGTTCCAGCCGCTGACGTTCAAATTCGGTCTGTCGCCAGAGTGCGTTCTCGCGCTCACGCAGGCGTACATTTTCCAGTGCCACCGCGGCATAATCGGCGATCATAGTCGTCAATTGGAGCAGATTGGTATTAAATGTGTCGCGTCGCTCATCGAACAGGCTGAGCATGCCCATGATGCGATTTTCAACGGTAAGTGGGATGTGGAGGCTGGAGCCAATCTCACCGCCTCCCCAACCTTCCTGCATGTGTGGCAGTGCCAGTTCGTCGGGGGCGTCAAGATAGGCAGAGCTTGCCAACTGTTCGGCTTCTATATGTGGAAAATCAATGACATTTGCGGCACTGACGATACGTTGAATCATCATTTCCAGGAAAGAGGCGCTGAGAGGGTAGCTTGGAATAATGAAGAGTTCCAGGGGATCACCTTTGAGAAAGATGCAGCATGCTGAAAAGCTATAGAGATCGCGCAACGCCGCCAGAAGAGCGCGGTGTACCTGGAAACGGTCAAACGCTGCAACAAAGCGCTTGCCCATTGTATTAAGGTATTCCATCTCTTGCCGGATGGTGGTTAAGCGCTCATCATTGAATACAGGGGAAGAGCCGTACATGCTATCCGTGCTTTTCTCTCTCTCCACAACCTGGGACTCTGATGGCACGTTGCTCTCCATGACTGTCCTTTATTGTATTTGCCTTAACTGATGAGTGACCTCGTCATGAAGTGGGGGGGCGATAAGTTCACCCGTTAACTCCCGCAATCCCGCGAAGCATTCATCTAACAACGCATTGAGCCCATCAGCCAATTCGGTAGAGGTGACGCCTGAAAGTTGTTCTTGAATGACAGATGGGATAATTTCGGTATAAGGTCGTATGACAAGGAAATGCAGAAAAGGATATTTGTTTCGAACTCTTCTGGCAGCACTTTCTACCAGGACACGCGTCGTCGCCTTGCCCAGTAAGGGTGCTACTCGCTCATCGATCAACCGTATGGCTTTCAGGTACGCCTCTGTAACTT
>JACDAE010000559.1 GCA_013695595.1 Ktedonobacteraceae bacterium
ACCTTGCGTTATGACCGCTGTCATTCCACTCAGAGCCTGCAATGTAATTAAAATGAACGCCCACCAGGCTCCACGTACAATGTCGGGCCGATTGCGATAGCTGCGTACTGCAACAATCAAAAAGGCAAGCACAAGAAACCATAACAAAGCTGCAACGTAGCGATGAAGCACCTGGATACCCGCCAATGAAGTGAAATCGGGAAGATAGGTAGAGCCACAACCGGGCAGTTGCGTGCCACACCCCGTAACAGCTCCGGTATGGGCAACCAATGCGCCTGTATAGACAATAATATAGGTGTACACAGCTAAGCCCCAGATAGAGATTTTAAACGCTCGTGAGACAGGAGCCGCTTTTTCAGGGACGCGTTGTTGGTCCTTGTTGATCTGGAAGAGACGAATGGTAAGCAGGACAACGCTGGCAAACGCAATCAGGGAGAGTCCGAAGTGGATGGAAAGGAGGATCTTGAGTTCGAACTTCCCTTCATAGATCACGGTCAGGGCACCTAATGCTCCCTGTACCAACACAAAAAATAGGCTCAGAAAGCTCAATAGTTTAGCCAGAAAATCGCGCCGATAGAGCAGCCAGACCGCAATAGTCAGTACCAGTACCAACAGACCATCTACACTCGACGCAATGCGATGACTATATTCAGTTACGCCTTGAATAGTCAGCGTTCCAGGGATAATTTGACCATGACAGAAGGGCCAGGAATTGCCACATCCCTGCCCGGAGCCGCTATTTGTCACCAACAGGCCCAGCAACAACATAATATATGCACCGATAGAGGTAATAACGGCAAAAATTCTTACAAGACGACGAATATTCACTTCTTTGTTCCCCTGCTTCTCTGGACAATTTTCTGCTTTCAAAATAAAGGCCGTGATCACAAATCAGGTCTCGTAGAGATCATAGCGAAATATCAGGAATATGTCAAAAGATTGAGAGGTACTTTGCAACCAGTTCTAAGAGTGCATCGACATCAAATGGTTTAGCAAGGAAATCATCGGCCCCTACATCTTTGACGGATTGTTTCGCGTTGGGATGGGCTGAGATCATAATAATGGGAATATGGCTGGTCTCTGGCTGGCTCTTTAATTTTCGACAGATTGTACGTCCATCTTTACCGGAAAGAAGGACATCCAGGATGATGAGATCTGGCAGATCACCATTCGTACCGCGTAGATTTTCTGCATATTCACCCTTTTCTGTTGTCGTGACAGAATATCCCTCATCTTCCAACGTCATCTGAAGCGCATCCAGAATATCTGGATCATCGTCAACAACAACAATCTTTTTATTAGCAGCGTTCATCTTCTGCACTTCCTATATCGAGAATAATCAAGCGATTTCTGTTTTATCAGACGTATAGGGTAGCGTAAAACAAAACGATGACCCCTTCCCTTTTTCGCTCTCCACATACATCGTACCGCCATGTCTCATGATGATTTCATAGGCTATGTGTAGACCAATGCCCAGACCAGGGTAGGTTTTTTCTTCTGGATCATTTACACGGTAGAAGCGCTCAAAAATTTGCTGTTGATGCTCTTTTGCAATACCAATACCAAAATCTTGCACTTTCACGATCACCATTGCCTGTTCCTGCACAATATGGACAAGCACGGTATCGGCATGGGGAGAATATTTAATTGCGTTGATTAAGAGATTGGTCAGAACCTGGCCGATACGCTCTTTATCACCCCAAAGAGGTAAAGTACTCTTGCCTTCAATATGGATGGTATGGCGTGTAGAGATCGATTGAACATGCTCGACAATTTCCGCGATAACCTCATTCAGATTAAATGCTTCCTGACGAAAGGCAACTTTACCCAATTCCAATTTGGATACATCCAGCAAATCCTCGATTAATAACGTCAGTTTCCCAATCTGGGCATCCATTTTCATTAATGAGCGATTCATACTTTCATCGCCTTGTCTGGCAAAACGTTTCTGTAAAACCTGGGTATACATCTTGAGGCTGGTAATGGGTGTCCTTAATTCATGAGAAGCTGTAGCAATGAACTCGTCACGCAGGCGAATAGCATTCTGAGCCTCTTTGTAAAGATGCACATTATCCAGTGCCAGAGCAATGCGGCGAGCCACTTCCTGGGCAAACAACAGATCATCATTGGTATAATGCCGATGGGGTTGAATGGAAGAAAAAGTCATTGCACCAATCGTCTTCCCACGTGCAATGAGCGGAACACCCATGTATGACCGCAGACTCAGCGTGCCGACAAGCGCAAAGAGAGTTGGATTATCACGCGTCGTCTCCAGAACATCCTGTGAAACTATTGAAATTAATTCGGGTTGCCCCGTGGTAAGAAGTTTCTGCAAGCCATGTGTGGAACTGCTACGGTCTTTATACTGCTCGTAAAGAGCCTGCACCAGCGCATTTTTCTCCGGATCTACATGATTGACCGTAATCTCTTTAACCTGCTGGTGATCGTCTACTAGAGCAATACGGCAATAATCTGCCTGAGCAGGCACAAGTAACTGTGCAATTTGTTGAAGCGTAATCTCATGATCAAGGGAAGAAACAAGCAATATGCTGACAGCATTGAGGAGATGAAGCCGTTCCTCAGCCGCTTTACGAACGGTGATAGCGCGGAAATTACCGACAAAAGCGTTCACATCTGGATCGTGAAGTAAGTTCGTTCCAGTGCCTTCAAACCAGCGCCATGCACCATCTTTACGACGCAAACGGTATTCTGTGCTCAGGCTCTTATCTCCATTCCATTGCAATTCGTGCGCAATATCTTGCAAGATAGGAACATCATCAGGATGAACAAAATCTAAAAATACCTGACCAATAAACTCAGCAGGCATGTAACCAAGGTTACTGGTGATAGATGAGCTTACATACGTTACAATACCTTTAGCATTGTTAAGCATAATAACATCAGAGCTATGCTCGATAAGAGCGCGAAACCGTCTTTCTTCGGAATTCGATGTTTCTTGCTTTATAAGATGCAAGCCATCTTCTTCGGCATGTGTTGACATTTGCAATTACCTCAATCACCCTGCTATATAAGTCACCGCCAACAGCAATATAACATCTTTGCTCTGCTTCGACAATATGGGACCATATAGGGCTACTGGGGTCGGCATCCTTCCGTATCAGAATGATTGTTGGGCACGAGCATGGACCATCATATTGCCTATAAAACGCGGTGAACCGGGTGCCCTACCAGATTTACGGTATGATGGGTATTTGTAGCGCGTCCCTACGCCAACTTTTCATACCCATCGGTTCTCCTAACCAAACAATCTAAAAGCCCGGTGTACTCGGCAAGATATGATACTGCATCTTCAATGCGATAATACGCGCGACCGATTCATTGATGCGGTCCATCGATAGATCACCATTGGCGATTGCTTGCTTGAGAGCTGCGACCGAAGCAGCTAGACCAGCAGAGTCACGCACACCCAGAATCATGTCATCGCCAGCTTCAATTGAAAGCACGACCGCCTGGGGCAGACTCCATTTATTGGCAATGCCCAGCATATACAGTGCATCAGTGATCACAACCCCATTATAGCCGAACTGGTTGCGCAAGATGTCGGTAATGAAAGTATGCGAAAGTTCTCCTGGCATAGTAGGATCAATCGCTGGCATCATGACATCAGTAGCCATAATCATGCCCGGACGCTCCAATTTGTTGCGCGTCTGAGCAAAGTATTTGTAGGGCGCCAGTTCGGTTGAGTAAAGCTGATCCTGCGTGCGTTTCACAACGGGCAGGTCCTGGTGCGCGTCCGTCGTGGCATCGCCAAGGCCGGGATAGTGCTTGAGCGTGCCGATCTCATCGTTGCTCTGCACTGCCTTCAGATAGGTGCCACCCCATTGAATCACCGATTGCGGAGTGTAGCCCCATGTACGCATATACTGATCCGGTCCCATAACAACTGGTATATCAACATCAGGTGCAAGGTCGGTATTGATGCCAAGCGCCTTCAAGTCATGTGCAATGCTATTGCCTAGCTTTGTTGCATTGGCGATGTTTCCCGTCTGATACGTCTCCAAGGCCCCTGGTTTGTTGCCATAAATATTCATAATACGCTGGACAAAACCTCCCTCCTCATCGGTTGAGACCAGGAGTGGCATCCAGGCTTTTTGCTGCATATGAGCAATATCATTTTTTGTCTGAGTGAATGTATTCATCTGAGCACCATACATAATCACGCCACCGGCATATTGATCACGTATCATCGTCTCCAGATCCGTCGAGTAGCCATACCCCCAATACTGCACCATAAAGAATTGCCCCAACTTCTGCTCAAGCGTCATATGTGACAGATAGGTATTGATCTGCTTTTGGATACTTACATATTGCGAGAGGTGACGCAACTGATTCACCTGATCGGTCCCCAGCGGTGGCTGGATGAAGGGACCAGAGACAAGCACGACCTGAGGTATAACTTTCTTCGCCGGGCGTGCTGTTATATGTTGGGCATCGCTTCCCAGAAGTACTACCAGGAAGATGAGGAAAACTGGGATGAGGACTTTCAACAATATGTTACGCTTCCTACGTTTCCTGGGAGGCTGCCCACTCCCTAAGCTCGACTTCTCGAATGACTCCGGATGTGGAGGCAGAGGCATACGTGATTGCTCTGTCTGTGTTGACATAAATACTCCTGTGTATGGATGATTTCTGGTATATATGTATGATAGCAACTGAGAGATAGAATATGCTTGATTTAATTTGGTGAATAACCCTGCGTATATGGTAACGTTTATAGCCCCTCAAACGTTTCTATTCCTGCCTTTTGTCTATCCATAACCATTCACACGATGCCGAAGCGTGTGTGGATCAGGAGGCTACGTTACTGGCTACCTTCTCTTAGCTCTACCATTGTAGTGTTAAAGTCCCTGTTGCATGGTACAGTTGAAGCACATGTAATAGGATTTCTTCCTCAGGAGCAATATAGTCAAGCGGCACCCGAAGCATTGGATTGAGTTTTGAACCCAGGAATACTGCTCGGCTGTCCGTCTGCAAGCCGATAAGCAATTTCTTACAATTTTGCAGTTCTTTCTGGTAATAGGCCATACCAAGTTCCGCACATGCTCCTTCGTCTGGAACACGACCATCAAGCAGAAAGAAAAAAATATCGCATGCAAAGATCTGCTGCTTATCAAGATGAAAAAGGGCTTGTCGCCGCTCGTCTGGTGTCATTGAACTGTAGGGAGGTTTGTTTTTCTCTACTCCATCTCGTTCTAATGTACAGAAGTCCCTCATAAAGAAGGACTTCTGTACATTGGCAGGAATATTTGAAGAATTTATACTACAGAGTAGCTCTGGCTTCTACTCTCGAAGGCGCATCAGTAATGCATTGAACCATTTCTAGAAGCGACGGAGCTAAATCATACGGCGAGAGAACTATTTTCGGAAACAAAGAAGCCTTTCATGTCTTTCTTATTTTCCACGATTTCCCCTTTTAATTCGAGCGCCCTTCAGATAAAAAGAGCAAGTGAATGGGGAAAAGATCACTCGCCGACTTCAATCATTTATTGCCGTTGAATAAGTGTATTTATGAAAGGAAACCGATGTTTTCGTTCACAAAAAAAGAGAACCCTCTCGAAGAGCAACCTCTGATAGTAGATTTGAGTGAGGAAGAACTCACTCAGATTGTTGGTGGGAGCAACAACTGGAGGTGGCATCACCATCACCATCACCATTACCACTACTCGCATGGTCATTGGGAATGGGAAAAAATCTGGAAACCGGTATGGAGACCAATCTGGGAGCACGTCTGGGAATCTGATTGTTATTGATCCTGCTCCAGATCATATAAACAGGTCTTGAGACAAACACAAGTGACTTATTTGTAGTAGTGCTATAAATAAGTCACTTGTGTTTGTCTCAAATAGGCTCGCTCAATATTTTTGCTGAAAGTACATTATGACACATCGCTGTTGACCTACTTTCCCTATTAAGGTAATATTCAGGAGAAAAGACGCGCCCAATAAGAAGAAGAGAAGTATACTGCCCTTACTATGCCCATGTAGTCAAGAATGGAGAGAACATCGATGTCCTTTCAATCCCTCTTTCGTAATCCGCCTGCTACCTATCGTCTGGCCCCGTTCTGGTTCTGGAATGGGGATATGGACGAGAAAGAGATCGTGCGCCAGATCCGGGAAATGGCGGAAAAGGGTGTCGGTGGATTTTTCATCTGCGCTCGTCAAGGCCTGGAAATCCCGTATCTGTCGGAGCAGTGGTTTCACCTCGTTTCCGTGGCAATCAAGGCTGCACAGAGTTACGAGTTGGATGTCTGGCTATACGATGAATATCCTTATCCCAGCGGTATGAGCGGCGGCGAAGTCATCCTTGAGCATCCCGACGCCCGGCATCGCCAACTATTGCCCCATTCTCTGATCGTTGATGGCCCCCAGACTCTCTCCTATCCACTTCCCTGGGCACGCGTCCTGTATGCTCAAGCCATCCCAATTGATGACACAATCGGTGCTGCACTCGATCTTACCTCATATATTGGCAGCGCTCCATCCCAATCTTTATTTCAATCGACCGGGCTGACGAAATATACGAATAAACGCTTCTTTACTGCCGCGCTCCAGAAGCAACTTGTGTGGGATGTCCCGCCCGGTCGTTGGAACATTACGCTCTTTCTTGAAAAGGAAATCGACGAATTTAAGTACTTTGGCACCTATGTGGACCCCTGTCATAAGGAGGCAATGCAGACATTTGTCGCCACGACCTATGAGCCATATGCGCGTCATTTTCGTGAGCACTTTGGACAGACGATCAAAGGTTTTTTCACTGATGAGGTTGGTCTGCTAAGCCACATCCCCTGGTCACCACGCCTCCCAGCTTTTTTCCACGAACAATACGACAATGAGCTGCTAGAGCGCCTGCCAACGATAGTGTATGGGCAGGGCGAGAAGGTCGCTCAGGTCAGATATCAGTTTTTTCAAAGCCTGCATTTGCTGCTAAGAGAGACGTATCATCAGCGTGTAAGCGACTGGTGTAAGCAACATGCATTGCAATATATTGCTGAAGTGCCATCAATGCGTATGACGACGCAGCTATATAGCCACGTCCCCGGTGGTGATAGCGCTCATGAAAAGATTGGGCGCTCGCTGGAATGGATTATAGACAACAATGCCTATAACCTGCGTGCCGATCCCAAGATTGCCAGTTCCCTGGCGAGCCAACTTGGGACCGAGCGAGCGATGATCGAATGCTTCCATAGCGTCGGCTGGTCCATGACGCTGCAGGATGCGAAGTGGATGCTTGATCGTCTCGCGGCCCTCGGCATTAATTTCTTTATTCAGCATGCTTTCTTCTATTCTATCAGCGGTCTACGCAAGCATGATGCACCACCTTCGCAGTTCCTGCAAAATCCATATTGGGTTTATTTCCGTCAACTGGCCGATTATGCCGGACGATTATGTTATGCCATGAGTCAGGGCAGGGCCTATGTTCCTGTGGCAGTTGTGCATCCCACGACGAGCTTCTGGACGGCAATGGGGAACCCCTTTCATAGCTTTAAATATTGTGGAAACGATGCTACCGAAGAGCAAGCACTGGAGCGACTCAAGCAAGACTGGGCCTATCTGTGCAAACAATTATTGCTGCATCAGATCGACTATGATCATCTTGATCCAGAATTACTTGCCGAAGCGAGCATTGAGGATGGGCAGATGGTGATTGGGCAGGCACGTTATGAGGTACTCATTTTGCCGCCAATGACCAATCTCGAAACAGCGGCCTGGTCACAGGTGAAAGCCTTTCTCGCAGCAGGCGGCAAGGTGATCAGCCTGGGATTATTGCCCTATGAGCAGATTGAAACTGAACAGAATATAGAAGCTGAGATGGTACAATGGTTCGGCCTATCAACCTCACCACGCCAGGATTATTGGCAAAACGGGGAAGACATTGAAAACGCCCCTACGCCCTGGATAAAGGGGGAGCATGCGGCCTATTTTATTTCCAGTTCCGGGTCTTTCGAGCATACCCATGTTACAGATCGCTTGCTCGAATTATTACAAGAGAGTATGTCTGCATCCATCAAATTTGAGCCTGTAGTTGGTGATCGCCGCTCATTTCTCATGCGCCAGCGAAGCCTGCCCGATGGATCGCAGCTTGTTTTCATCACACATCAGGAGGGAACCGCGAAAACAATACGCCTCCACCTTTCACAACAGGCCATTGAACGCCTCGACATCGCGTCCGGTCAGGCGACGACTATTCCCGCTGAGAAGACCGAGCATGGCTGGTCTGTTCTCCTTTCTTTCGCTCCCTATGAATCTCATTTACTTCAGATGGGGACTCCATCGACAACAATCACAACAGAGATTGCATCCAGCCTATCCATGCTCAACGACGCGTTTGCTACGTCCGAATGGAAAGTAACCGCTCATCAGAATAATAATGTCCGTTTTGGGACATTTCGTTTTGCGGTGGAGCGCGAAAATGCTGATTTTGAAGTGCAGGAAGCAAATAACTGGCCTCTGGTAGAAGCTCGTCCTTTTATCAATCAATGTGCGGATATAGCTACCAGTCAGGCATTGCCCCTACAATTCCGACAATCCTTTGGTTCGCCCGCACATAGTTCGCTTGCATATCCGCTCTATTGTAGGTACCAGACGACCTTTCACGTTGAGCAGCTACCTCCCGTCTGCAAGCTGATCATGGATGAAGATGCAATTGGAGGAGATTATAGGCTCTCCCTGAATGGACACGAAATTCCAGTACAGGATTTTATGCCCATCTTCGAGCATGGATATCGGCAACAAGGCTGTGATGTGCACCACGTTCTCCAGCAAGGGATAAATACTCTGGTTGTACATGTCGAGGTGCAACGCGATGAAGATGGTGTACGCGATCCTCTCTATCTGAGCGGTCCCTTTGGTGTCTCTTTTGATGCTCTGAAAGTGCCAGTCATTGGCAATGCACCGGAGGCTGGTTCTATCAAAAGTGGGATACAAGAAGGGTATCCTTATTTTGCAGGAACGCTCAGTTTCACCCACGAGATCTCGCTTGAGGCTCTGCCAGATGAGCCGATGTTTGCCCTGGTACCGGAGGGATGGGATGACTATATGCACGATTGCGTTGAAGTGCTGGTGAATGGATGCTCTCTGGGCGTATGCTGTTGGTCGCCCTATCGCTGGCAGGGGGAGAGAGTATTGTTATGTGAAGGGGTCAATCTGATCGAGGTACGTGTGACGAATACGTTGAGCGGTATGCTGGAGGGTTCGTATTTCGATGAAGGATCGCATCAGATTGTACCCGTCGATGGTGGATAGGGGCGCAAGGTAGGGTACCAGGTTTACCGCGTCCGTGATTTATCAATTAGTGGCCGGGGGTTGATAAATCACGAACGCGGTAATGCTGTTTAAAAATTTGATGTGAATATCACGATGATGGACTAACGAGGATCAGGGTAGGGAAGCCATTTAGTATTCCGTGGGATACTATCGCCCTGCATCAGCCTGTCATCAGCGTTCATGGGACACGGAATACTAAATGGCTTCCCTACAGTGATGATTTTTCCCCACGATGTAGGTATCCAGATTATTTATTGAAACTACATAACCTGGTATCCTATCTTGTTCTATGTATTATAGAAACACGTTTATTCGTAACGCAATACTTCAAGGGGGCGCACGCGTACAGCACCCCATGCAACAAGGGTAGCGGTAATCATCGCCAGCAATGCGATGCCTGCGATCAAGCCGATCGCGATGTACCAGCTTACACCAAAGTTACTCTTAAAGACAAAATGTCCGAGCAGACTCGTTATAAACGTGACGAGCAGCATTGCCAGCAGCGCCCCTGTACCACCCACAACGCCGTTTTCAATCAGCACCTCGCCCAGGATCGTTTTGCTGGTATATCCAACCGATTTGAGAATGCCAAGCTCACGCCGTCGTTCCAGCATCGCCAGCGCCACCGCGTTGGCAATGATAATCACACCAGCCAGCAACGAGAGCGACGCGATCAGGATGAGTACCTCTAGAACATCGTTGAGCGCCTGATCAATGTACTCGGTAAGCCCTGCCAGATTGAACACCGCAGCATCAGGGGCGACCTGTCCGATCTTGTTCAACGCACTACCAACCTTATCAGAGTCGATCTTCATATAGAAGATGGTGGTGGGAGCGCCACCGGGTGCCAGTGCCGTCACCAGATCGGTTGATGTCAACATCGCAGTGCCATTAGAACTTCGATACACGCCCACAACCGTCAGCGTACGCGTGGTCTTGCGATCCTGGCCGAGCACCGTAATGGTACTGCCTATCTTGATGTGGCCCTTTAACGGATCCAGATGAAAAACGCTCCAACCCAGCAGAATATTATTCGTGCCCGCATCTGAAGCATTAAGGTTGCGCCCATCGGTAATTGTTATCGTTTTCTTGTCTGGGAATTGATTATGCGCAAGGTCATACCCACCAAGATTGCTCAGGTAATACGTAGCCCCAACCAGACCCAATGAGCTAAAACTCGGCTGCGTATTTCCCTTCGGGAACAGACTGAAGAGCGGCTTCTCATCGATGCTTACCGGCACGACCGACGTTTGCACACTCTCCTGTGTGTGAGCTGGCGTCAGACCAGGAATTGACGACAAACTGGCCTGTAAGTTTGTGGTATCCTTCGCCCCGGTCGTCACCTGTACGTTATAACTCAAACTGTTCTCAATCACCGTGTTTAGCTGGTCGCGCAGATCCTGCCCCAAAACCAGGAGAAGCCCTATCGTGAAGACGCCAACGAACAAAGACAGCAATGTGACCGTCGTACGCCCACGCTGCCGCCCAATGTTACGAAAAGCCATTTTCATGCTGATCTTCCATGAGCGCGGCAACAGAACCACCACGAAACCAAGCAGAGACATGGCAACCAGAATAATGCCAAAGGCCGGTAACGCGAAGCATAGCAGTACCGACAACACCAGTGTAGATCCCACCAGCGCAATGTAACCAGCACTGAAACGCTCAGGCACAGGCATCACGCCAATCACCAACACAACCAGAACGAAAACGAGGCTGAGTAGACCCAGGAAGATGAAAGTGCCGTACACAGCACTAATCCCTAAAACAACATCGTTGAGAATGAATACAGCCATCACACAGAAAAGCACTGAAAGGAGCAATAGCAGACCAATCACCAATGCAATGCTGGCTGCACGATTACTCCCAGGCATCTCACGAATAACGTTCAGGGGTCGGATATTCGCCGCCTGCACGATAGGCATCAAGCCAAAGATGAGCGCGGTGAAGAGGCCGATCAGGACACCACCGCCGATAATCCTTGGATCGAGCTGAAATGGGATCGTCAACGGGTAAAACTGCTGGATCACGGCGAGCACACCATAACTCACGCCGGTCGCGATAAGAGCGCCCAGAACGCCGCCGATCAGGCCGAGCAGGCCCGCTTCCAGGCCAAACAACAGGTACAGATCAAAACGACGATAGCCAACCGTCTTCAGCATCGCAATCTCGATCCTGCGCCGCGAGAGCAAGACCTGCATGGTATTAACAATACCTACGCCGCCAATCAAGAGCGCCAGCAGGCCCGCAATCTCAAGAAACTTCTTTATCAGATCCACCTGCTGCTGCGACGATTTGAGCGCCTGATCTGCCGTCTGGAGATTTGCCAGCGGAAATTTGTTTCCAATCTCACTACTCGCCTGGTTCACATGACTGGTAGTGATATCGACAGCATTGTATGTCATGGCAATAGCAGGTGCGGCGGCCTGATAATCATGGATAGAAAGCAACATAACGCCGCTTGTCTGCGCGAATATCCCCGTGTCGGCAACAATGCCCACGATCTTCGCTGGAATAGTGATAGCCGTCTGATTACCAGTTGTTGTGTGCAGATTGAAGCTATCGCCCACCTTTTTGTTATATTGTTTGCTAAACGCCTGATCCACGATTACCTGATTATTAGTGAGCAGGCTGGATATTGTGCCATTTGAAGGTTCATTGAATTTCAGCGGCGTTACAACGGGAAATGAAGCAGGATCGACCACCTTGACCGAAAAGGATTGGCGGATCGACGCAACAAGTCCATTCGAGCCAGTCGTATCCAGAAATGGAGTATAACTGCTGATCGTCCCGTTGCTTTTGAGACCAGCAAAAAACGCGAGATCGCTCTGCACAAAAGGCACGCTATAGGTATTCAAGGCAATATCGCCACCATTGGTATCACGCACGTTGCTGGTGAATGCATTGCTGACCATCTGGCCCACGGATTGCAGCGCGACGATTGCCATGACACCCACGGCGACGCAGAAAAGAGCTAGAATCGTGCGCTGCCCTCCACGCCACAGCGAGCGCGATGTGTAGTTGAAGTACATGGAAGCCTTCATTGTGTCACTCTCCCATCGACAGCCGCCTCAAGATCAGCAATGCGCCCATCAACGATACGAATCGCACGATCCGCATGGGAAGCAACCACTGGATCATGGGTCGCAATGATAAAGGTCTTGCCCGTCTGCTCACGCAAGTACGCAATGAGTTCAAGCACATTCTCGCCATTCTTCGCGTCCAGGTTGCCGGTTGGTTCATCGGCAATCACCAATGCAGGGTCCGTGGCTAAAGAGCGCGCGATAGCCACACGCTGCTGCTCACCGCCGGAGAGCTGACTGGGACGATGCTTCAGACGATGCGAAAGGCCAACCAGGTTCAGCAGTTCTTTGGCACGCGCCGAGGGAGTTCCCTTGTGTTTGCCTACATAGAGGGGCACTTCAACATTTTCCTGTGCCGTCAAAGTCGGGATCAGATTGTATGCCTGGAAAACCATGCCGATCTTCCCATTGCGTACGGCGGCCAGCTTTCCCTCGGTCATACGCGTAATATCTACCCCATCGATCAGCACCTGCCCGGTCGTCGGATTATCCAACCCGGCAATAATACCTAACAGGGTGCTCTTGCCAGAACCAGATGGCCCCACAATAGCAATAAATTCGCCACTTCTGATCTGAAAACTAATACCACGCAGAATATCGATCCGCTCACGTCCTAGTGGGAGGCTTTTTGTAATGTCGCGCACATCCATCACCACAGCCGGCAACTCATGATTTGATTGTATAGGTTCCTGTACGTTTTCTTTAGGTAATGCATTGATATCATCCATTGTGCTTTTTCGCTCCTTCATATGGCTTATCGAAAGGATTACAACGTTCCAGGGTCACAGGTTATAGCAGTATGCTATACAATAGATAACATATTGCTAATTCTTTGTCAAGTGTTGCAGAGCCATACAGTTCTTCATAGGGGT
>JACDAE010000610.1 GCA_013695595.1 Ktedonobacteraceae bacterium
TTGCAAGCGCAGCATACTGGATGCTGCCGGTCGAGAGATCTCTGGCTCCAGGATCTGGCGTAGTTCGTGAACGGCGCCATTCAGGCGGTTGGTCGCTGTCTCGATGTCGAGTTCAGGCCAGAGGGCCTCCATCACCTGTTCGCGACCCATGCGACGTCCCGGACTGCTCAGCAGGCAGCCCAGCAATGCGCGCGCGCGCCGCCGCTGCCACGTGCGGTTGGTTACCGGCTGCCACTCATTGCCTGTTCTGCGTTCAACACGGAATTGTCCAAGCAGGTAGATGCGGAGCACTGGTTGAGATGTACCAGGGAGCACCGCCTGATCTCCAATGGTATCCTGGTGGAAGGGTGGGGACTGCGTCTCTGGCTGATTGGTTGCCTCGGTGTCTGGGGGCCGGTGCATCCCGATGTACTTGCTGATAGTGCGTCCGTTTTCGCTCCAGTAGGCATACCAGTATGGACCGTGGCCTGCCCCTTCGCGACATTTACGACATCGTTGTTTCCCACAACGGGTGTATTGCTGGCGGTAAGTCACTTTACTGCTCATCGCATCTTTTCCCTCTCCCCTGAGAAGGGTACTGAGACTGACCCCACGTGGATCTTCCTTTTCCATCATACTGCCGCAATCTTACAGAAGACAAATTTTATTATATCCTAAGTCTTCTCAAAATACCAAATACTCAGTACCTCTCACAGTGGCAATGTCCTCCTTCCATTGTACATTCGCTTACATGGATACTCGCGTCTTTTATGGGTAAATAGCCCATTTGGGGTGGACAATGCTGGCAGGAGGGGCGCTGAGAAGCCAATCTGTTCTGTGACCGGGGTAGCCACCACGACGGTCTATATGACTGACTTTGGCATCCAGCCGCCGAATTTGTCGAATATTGCCATTGCGTAGAATAAGGTGCTGATCACGATTACCTTCACGGCGCAGGAAGCATAGAGGCCACTGTTTTGAGCATACGTGTGCGTCATTATGTCCAATGTGACACGAGAGGCCAACCAGGCCTCTCGCTTTTCCTCACGCTCATCACATGGAGGCTCTTATTCGGTGCCTTCAAACTGATGATCGGCCTGACCCTGGTCCTGGTGTCCGCCACCAGGCAGGTTTTGATCTTGACTTTCCGCTGATCCGGGTGTTTCTCCCGCATCAGGGGTGTCTTTCTCTGTTGCTGTAGCAGTATCAGGTGTTTCTTGAACGGGACCGGCCTTCTGGTTGTTTGACTGTGTTTGCACCACAGCAGTCTGGGTGTGGGCTGATGCCACTGACATTTTCCCCCCGCCCAATGCTACTGCTAGTGCTGCTAGTGCTGTACCACCTGTTTGACGATCATGCCTTCGCCAAGGGATTTTTCCATCCAGACATACAAGCTGATACTGAACAGCCAGAAAAAGCAGAAGAATAAAGCCGAGTACAAGAGGGTCAATTTCAGTCCTGCCCTGGTGAACATGCTATTCTTCCTGTAAGATATATCCTGAGCCACGCATAGTATGAATGAGTTCAGAAGCGTTGGGGGTCGTCTTTAATTTTTTGCGCAGGTACTTGACATACGTCTCAACGATATTGGAAAGCCCATCGTAGTTGTAATCCCAGACATGCTCTAAAATTTGGGCTTTGGTTAAAAGCATATGCGGATGGCGCAGAAAGTATTCCAGAAGCGCATACTCTCTGGTGGTCAGCACGATCGTGTGCTTGCCTCTTTTTGCCGTCCTGGTTGCCGGGTCGAGAGAGAGATCAGCAAAGGCAAGAATAGCCGGGTCCGTCTTCTTGCCACGCCTGAAGATTGCTCGCATACGTGCAGTCAGTTCATCAAAAGAGAACGGCTTGGTAATATAGTCGTCTGCTCCCGCGTCTAAGCCGAGCACTTTATCTGTCACACGGTCTTTAGCCGTCAGCAGAATAACTGGCAGATGGGAACCCTTCTTACGGAGAGCTTTACACACGGCGATACCGTTGACCTTTGGGAGCATGATATCGAGAAGCACGAGATCATACTCATTAATGTCCAGTTTATAGAGGGCTTCCTCTCCATCTTTAGCGGTATCTACGGCATAACTTTCTTCAAGAAGTCCCTGACGCAAAAAGTGACGGATTTTTGCCTCATCCTCAACGATCAGTATTTGCATACCTCTATTATATGAGGAGCTAGATGAGAATAACATGAAAACTATTGTGGCGGTCCTGAGCGCTCTTGTTGAAAGAGAGCACATCTCAATGAAGAGGCAATGATAGAGCTACTGGATGGACATTAGATTCCTAACGTCGCTCGCCAAATTCGACACTTTTCTTCTCACCCCAACAAGGCGCTCGCCTGGCTGCTTTGACCTTGCTCTTACGACTTTTGCGAAGCCCTGATTCCCCTCCATGTATCTATTGACGCTTCCACAAAGCTGCTATATCATAGCTGCATTAAAACCATTGTATCGTCGGCTGCTTGTGAATCAGAATTGTCAATTCAGAGAAGATCGCGAGAAGCGTTTCCTGGATAGAGGAATCTGCCTGCTCAAACAGGCGGGCCAGTGGGTAAAATATCTCGTTCGTGGGAAAGTCCTTCCAGGGGAAAGCAGGGG
>JACDAE010000625.1 GCA_013695595.1 Ktedonobacteraceae bacterium
GAGGATCTCGTTGGTCAGCAGCTTGCCAATTATCGTACGCAACGCCTGCGCGTCAATCTCTCACCCGATGAGCGTATTCAGTATGATGCCGATTATGCCATTTATATCAACTTTGTGCGCGAACGGCAACTCCCCCGCCGCCATGGTGCTGGCTGGCTCATGGAATTGATGCGCCTCTCGACGTTTGAACCACAGGCTCGTCGTGCCTTCCTGGCACGTCAACGCCTGTTGCGCCAGCTTGCCAGTTGTGAAGGCAAATTCACGCTCCTCGATGAACTATTGCGCGAGTATGTGACCGAGCGTATCCTGATCTTCACCGAACAGAACACGATGGCCTATGCGGTCGCAGCTCGCTACCTGATCCCGGCGATTACGCATGAGACGGCGGTGGCTGAACGTAAGAATATTCTTGAGCATTTCCAGACTGGGCGCTATCGGGCCGTCGTAACTTCAAGAGCCCTCAATGAGGGCATCGATGTGCCGGAGGCGAAAGTGGCGATTGTGCTGGGCGGCACCTCGGGAGCGCGTGAATACATTCAGCGCCTTGGCCGCGTCCTACGTAAGGTCGAGAATCGTGAGGCGATGCTCTTTGAAGTGATTGCACGTAAAACGATTGAGGAAGGCCGGGCACAACGGCGACGGAGAAAGCGAGAGGTTGACTGATGCTCACCGCCGAACTGGTGAAACCACGTATACGCATGCTTGGCACTCAGCTCTCTATTGATCTGCTCAAAATTGATGATGCCATCTGGCTGCAAACGGCTGCGGACCTGATCGCGTTATTGCAAAAGCAGCAGGGGCAACCATTGGCGTCCTGGGAACGTGCACTAGAAATGTACGAGGGTGAACGGATCGATTATGTCGTGGTGCGTGGGATGGTGAAGGTGTTGACGGATGCAGCAACATTCACACCCCTGGAGACACCGCTTGCACCTGTACAGCTCCGTGAGCGCCTGTTTCCCTATGGTCCCGTCTTCTCAACTCCCCAGTTATTTCAGCAGCAGGCCCGCAGCGAGATTATGCAAACATTGGCGAATGAACTGGCAATTCCCCATGAGCAATTGGAAGCGGCACTTTTTGCCGATCGGCCTGTCGCGGCCCTACTCATGGATGTGGGACCCGATTGGACACCGGAGGGCTTGATCGTGCGCTACAATCTGGAACTGGCCCGTGGCGTCCTGTATTGGGCCAGCCATATGCGTATTGAAGTGCATGGAGGGTACAAAGATCTCTGGAAGTATATCAAGTTTTTTAAGCTCATGTTCTGGATTCAAGCACAGGATGATGGCTATACTGTGGATCTGGATGGACCGATCTCGCCGTTTGTGAATGCCACACTGCGCTATGGACGCCAATTTGCGGCGTTTCTGCCTGCGCTCCTGCTCTGCGAGCGCTGGAATATGGTCGCTACAGTACGTTCGCCGCATACATGGAATATGGCAACCTACAAACTAGATGCAACATCTGAATTGCAATCACACTTTAAGCAAAGCGGCCTGTTCGATAGTCGTCTCGAAGCCGATTTCGCGCAAGAGTTCGAAGAGAAGTTCGGCTCTAAACGTGGTCAATGGGCACTGTCACGCGAAGATGAGGTGCTTAACTTAGGCCCCACCGTCATGATCCCCGATTTCGCATTAACCCATAAGCGTACGGGCCAGCGCATATTGATAGAACTGGTTGGCTTCTGGCATCCCGATTATCTGCGGCGCAAAGTCGAAAAGGTGCGGGCCGCACAGTGTCATAATCTACTGTTGCTTGTATATGAAGGCGTCAACCTTGCCGCCGACGCCTTGCAAGATGTGCCTGGTGAAGTCCTCTATTTCAAGCAGAAGCCCGTGCTTAAGGACGTGATGAGTACGGTGGATGCTATGGCCGCACGCTTGCAAGGTGCTATAGAACAGAACCAGAGCATGGATAGCGGATAATCTGGCTTAAAACGTGCTCTTGTGCGTCTTTATCGGCACAAACGTTGAGCTCTGTGCCTATCGCTCTGTTTCTTTCTCTTCGGCATAAGTAGTTTTGTTTTCTTAATCTGGTGATTGTTGCTGAATCCGCGCGTATTACACCTGACACGCTATTCAATTATTGGACCGCACCAGAATTGCTCCAAAAGTGGTGGCCGCCGGAAGCTGAGATTGAGCCACATCTCGGAGGAGCATATCATCTCTACTGGCGGCAAATGAACTGGCATCTTTATGGGCAGTATACAGATTTTGTTCCAGGCGCAACGCTTGCTTTCACCTGGCAGTGGGACCACTATCCCGTTGTTAAAAATGTGCTTGTTACCCTTGAGTCGTTCAATGAAGATGGTACCAGAATGACCGCCATAGTTCATATGGGGATACAGAGCAGGACCGTAAAGATCGGGAGGGTCATCGAGAAGGATGGATGCACTTCACATTTCGCGGTTGGATTTACTTGTCTAAGCTTACCCGTTTGATTTCGCTGTGGGGTTAGAGTTAATGTGCCTGATGTACACTTAAATAAACTGTGCCTTAATATACATACAATTGAAGATACCTCGATGTATTCGATAGTACTGTTGTCCACGTTATAAAGAGTGACGTGACTTTGTTGAAGACTAGCGCGTTCTAAATAGTGAATAGAATGTTCTTTTTGAAACCTATGTAGAATGTCTGGAGAGTCGAATGACACAAATTGATTTAGATGAAACCTCTGTAGTAGCGGATCTATACGAATCCCTGGTAGTACTTGATCCGGAAAACGAAATTACACCACAGCCTTCACTTGTCGTGCATACATATCATCCCACGCACTGGTCTATTGTCAATAAAGCACTAGATATTGTCGACACTGTCACTAAAGGCCGCGCTGGTCAGCTTCAGCGTTTCGTCAGCTTTGCCTTTCTAGGGGGAATAGCGTCCCTGGTCAATCTTGCTATCTTCTCGGCAGTACTTTCGCGCACTGTGCCTGCTGATTATAATGTACGCTGGTTTCTTGCCTTTTTATTGGCCTCTGAGATTTCTATTATTGTTAATTTTTCGTTGAACGATTACTTTACGTTCAGACACCTGCCAGGACATGCACGTTCATGGTCTGCACGTTGCACACGGTTCCATATGACATCTATCAGCGCAATTCTATTGACCCTTTTGATCAACTTTGGGTTGCATTATGGACTGCATATTCATCCCGTGTTGGCACAGGCGATCGCTATCCTGATTGTGCTCTTTTACAATTTCACAATTCATCATCTCTTTACATACCGCCATGTAAAGACTATTGTGATCGATTAAAATTGCGTCTTATTCTATGTGTGATCTGATTGTATCGCGTCCATGATTTGTCCAATGGTGACTCAGATTGATAAATTGACGGTGCGATACAATTTTGCCTTTTCATGAAAATGTATTTAAAATAGGATCGGGCCGCATACAAGATGATGCCCGATCCCATTTATGTTAGACGCAAATCAGGCCCAGCGGATCAGCCCCAACTCATACTTTTCGCTCAGTGCTGGATGACAGGGAACGACGCGTACATTGTAGGCGATGCTTCCACTTTCGGGTGGCTGGAGATGGATTTCGTAGCGATAGGAGCCATCCAATTCACGTCTAATATAGGTCATGGGAAGGACATGTTGCGCCTCTGCAAGCTCGTCCTTGATCGTCCCGTAGACCAGTTCAACGCTAATATCATCTGGCTGCAGTTCGCTCATGCGAATCCAGGCGCGTATATCAAGGCTTTCACCCAGGCTGAGTTGGCCTTCACGTCTGCCATCGACGTACATCTCCATATTCTCCCAGCCGTGACGGACATGTTCTTTCCACGTTGCCAGTGTTCGTGCATGCTTGTAATGGTTTTGCTCGACTACCTCACTTTGCTTCATCTCAGGAACATAGAAGCGTGTAGTGTACTCCTTGATCATGCGGCGCATACTGAACTGAGGCGTACAGGTGCGAATGGCCTCTTTCATGTAGGCAGTCCAGCGATGTGGAGTGCCACTTGCATCGCGCTCAAAGAACGTGGGGATAATCTCATCTTCGAACAGGTGATAGAGGGAGATGCTATCCGCTTCGGCCTGGACTTCCTGATCATGATATTCGCGCTCTTCACCGATGGCCCAGCCATTTTTGCCATTGTAGCCCTCAGCCCACCAGCCATCGAGAATACTACAATTGGGTTGTCCATTGAGGGCGGCTTTCTGGCCGCTGGTACCGCTGGCCTCATAGGGACGGATTGGATTATTCAACCAGAGATCGGTGCCCGCGACGAGATAGCGTGCCATATCGATATCGTAATCTTCCAGGAAGATGATCTTGCCTCGGAAGTCATCGGTACGCGATGCCTGATAGATTTGTTGGATCAGAGCCTTACCAGGTTCGTCGGCAGGATGGGCTTTACCCGCAAAGATGATCTGGACTGGACGCTTTGGGTCATTGAGAATGCGTTTGAGGCGTTCCATATCCCGGAAAATGAGTGCCGCACGTTTGTACGTCGCAAAGCGGCGAGCGAAGCCGATGATGAGCGCGTTGGGATCAATCATGTGCTCGATCTCAGTGATCTGTGCCATGCCCTCACCCAGGCGCAGGTGCTGGCTCTTCAACCTCCGACGCGCGTACTCGATGAGTAGCTCTTTACGCAGAACGTGTGTTTTCCATAACTCATCATCCGGAATGGCGTCGATGTGCCGATCCCAGAAATCCTGCACGTCTACATAGCGGCCCCAATCTGGATCGAGGTAGCGCCCAAATAGCTCGTTCATTTCCTTAGCGATCCAGGAGAATGTGTGCACGCCATTGGTAATGTAGCTAATCGGCACCTCATCGCCTTCGATGCCCGGCCAGAGGAACTGCCACATTTTGCGCGAGACATCTCCATGGAGCTTACTGACACCATTATGGTGACCTGTCAGGCGCAGCGCCAGGACGGTCATGCCATAGGTTGAACCCCAGCCGTGATCCTCTCGTGCAACACTCAAGAACTGCTCGCGCGTCAGACCTAACTCACCCCAATAGGAACCGAAGTACTTATCAATCAGGTCATAATTGAAGGTATCGTTGCCGGCTGGTACGGGCGTGTGCGTCGTAAAGAGTGCGTTAGATGCTACGGCTTCCCTGGCTTCGTTGAAGCTCAGTCCTGAGGCGACCAGTTCGCGGCAGCGCTCCAGGCTCAGAAAAGCCGCGTGTCCTTCGTTAATGTGCCAGGCGGCAGGCGAGATGCCCAGAGCACGTAGAGCGCGCACACCGCCGATGCCCAGCACGATCTCCTGGCAGATGCGGATCTCGCGGTCGCCACCATACAGGCGTGCGGAGAGTTCGCGGTCGTTGGGGGCATTGGGGGCCACATCCGTATCCATGAGGTACAGAGGGATGCGTCCAACCATGACCTTCCAGACTTTGGCGTAGATGCGGCGTCCAGGCAGGTCGACGCTAATGACGACCTCGTTGCCATCGGGACCAATGGCTGGGATAGCGGGAGCCTCAGAGAAATGGAGTTTGTCATAAAAGGCTTCCTGGACGCCATCACGTGTGACGCGTTGCCGGAAGTAGCCTTGAGGATAGAGGAAGCCAACGCCAACAAAGGGCAGGCCAAGATCGCTGGCCTCTTTACAGTGGTCGCCAGAGAGGATACCCAGGCCACCGGAGTAAATGGGAAGGGCTTCATTGATGCCGAACTCCGCTGAGAAATAAGCAATGGTTTTATCGGCAAGTTCAGGATAGGTGTGGGTAAACCAGGTGTCATCCGGGCGCGGGTGCATATAGTAGTCGAAGTCGTGAATCACGCTGTCATAGACATCCAAATATTCCGTGTTAGCGGCAGCTTTTTCGAGCACGCGTGGCTGCAACTCGCTGAGAAAGCGTACTGGATTGTGTCCAACCTGTTCCCAGAGATCTGTATTGAGTGTACTGTAGAGAGTACGAGCTTCGGGATGCCAACTCCACCAGAGATTGTATGCAAGCTCATAGAGGCGGTTAATGCGTGTCGGCATAATGGGAAAGACCGTAATACGGCCATAAACTTTCACAGAAGGATTTCCTTTCTTCTCATCCAGAGGTTGTACGAGAAGTATCGTTTCATTAAATAAGATACGGCGTGTTATGCGTCATCCGGAAAATGACGGTAAAGCCTTGCGATAAGTCCTATCAATAGTATCAGTATATCTCGCCCAGGAAAACGAGGTCAATGTAAGAAGGCTCTCAATGTATTGATATAGAGAGCCTTCAAGGAAGATTGGTGTGTAGAGGTGATTGAGGAAATTGATCAGTTATCGTTGATCTTTATCCAACCGTGTCGTAATGCGTGTACGACGGCGGCGGTACGATCGTTGACGGATAGCTTTTTCAGGATCGACGTGATGTGGTTTTTCACGGTCTGATCACTAATTTTGAGAGATTTAGCAATCTCCTTGTTGCTGTTGCCACGAGCGATATAGTCGAGAATTTCCACTTCGCGACTGGAGAGGGGAGAATACAGGTCTTTTGTGTTCCCTGTCTCCTCGTCTTCCACAGTAAGTTCGCGGAAAGATTTGAGGACGCGGCTGGCGAGTTGAGGTTTTGAGAGCACGTCATCGTTGATGAGATATTCGCCATGGCTTACTTTGCGTACGGCGTCTATCAGTTCATCAGCGGTGATGCTACGAGAATAGTAGGCGGCGGCCCCGACCTTAATGGATTGAAATAAGCGTTCTTCATCTTCAGAAGGTGTGAGGATGATAATAGCCATACGAGGCGCGAGATGGCGCGTCTGGCGGGCGATTTCGAGCGGATCAGAGGAAGTCAATCCTGCATCGATAAGTGCCACGTCGGGGCTACCCGTGCGGGCGATTTCGAACACTTCTGCCGCATCGGTCGACTCTCCAATAATTACGCAGTCGCCCATGCGTTCCAGGGTAGCACGGATACCCTCACGAAACAGGGGTTGTTCATCAATAATGATGACACGTATCGTTTCCATGTAATCCCTTCATAGAGAGGGGACAGCATGGAGGCACCACCACGACGCTGTCAGCCCTCTTCTTGATCAGTCTATTTCAAAACATCCAGAAAGTGATGACCCCTTGTCGTAACAGGGGGATGTATCTATTGTAAGAATTGCACTATTATACACAGAAAAGGTTCTGTGAACAAGAAGGAAACAAGAAAGCTGTGATATGAGGGAGTGAGATGCGTAAAAAGCCAGGTAGCCATCACCTTCCCACATAGAGCACAACACAAGAACGCTAGAATCTACTTGCAGGTGACCTTCCTGGGAGGTCACCTGCTTACCGATAAAACTTAGATGCGTTCCAATCGGTGGAGAGTGGAGTTAATGGCAACGCGCAGGCATTCAATAACGCCCAGACCAGTGACAGCCACGCCTTCATAACTTGGGACGCGATAGGGGTTGAGGTACTTTTCGAGCACAGATACAGGGAGCACATCCTGTAGGTCGCGCTTATTCCATTGCATCACCAGGGGAAAATCTGCAACATCCTTATTCATACGGCGCAGTTGTTCCTGGAGTTCGTTCCAGCATTCAATGTTCTCTTGTAATTTGCTGGCCTGTGAATCGGCGACAAAGATGACGCAGTCAGCGCCCTTAAGGACTGAAATCCGTGTTTGTTGATAAAGAATCTGCCCAGGGACCGTGTAGAGTTGGAAGCGGATCTGAAAACCATGCACCTTCCCAAGCTCAAGCGGCAGCAGGTCGAAGTACAACGTACGCTCGGTTTCAGTGTCGATGGAGACCATATCACCGACATCCTGTGGATTCACGGCCTGATGTATATAATGGAGATTGGTTGTTTTGCCACAGAGGCCAATTCCATAGTAGACAATTTTGCAGTTGATCTCTCGTTTTGCCATATTGATCAGGGACATATGCTCTCCTGCCCACTCATTAAATGCCTCATCCTTCACTCGCCAGACTATCAGATAGCTTTTTTCTGCTACTGCTTCGGGGACAGTATACATTATTCTCTAAACCCCTGCAACCGTATCTTTGCGCAGCGCAAATGGAAATACGATACACAGACAATGAGGCATGCCGCATCGTTTCCCATTGCTCATAGCTATCTATCAATTAAACACCTCTCTGCATCGTATTTGGTGACAAAAAGAGTCGAAATCAAGAGAAAATGAAGATAGGCGCGGTCGCTCCTCTATTTTATTCCATCCCACCGAAATGTAAAAATTGAAAGGAGTAATAGCCCATATTTCCTATGTAGCCCATATGGGTAGTGTATCAATGTGTATCAATGTGATTGTGTTATGATACAAAAGTTCCACAACAAGATACGTGCACGCTGACAACATCTCGGCGTGCCTATTCGTGTGTGAACGATCCACTTGCAGGGGCTGCAAGTTTTTTCTAGAAAGAGGACACATTGCAAAAGTATCAACACATCTGGAAGTATGCATGCGGCATGTTCCAACAGCGACACGGAGGACGTTTTGTAGTCAGGTTGAGTGTGGGGGTCGTAGCATCTCTCGTATTCCTGGTTATGACTGTAAGCATCGGAACGCAAAGCGCACAGGCTCATGTACTGAGTACCTGTTCTGCTCATGAGCAGAGGTACGGCGTTATAGCGGGTGACACCTTGGGTGGAATCGCGCAGCGCTATAGTACAAACTGGTCGTCTCTTGCATCTCGTAACGATATTGCCAATCCCAATCTGATCTTCGTGGGTCAGCTTGTTTGTATTCCAGCGGGTGGGGCGCAGAGTGCTGTTCCTGCTGCACTGCCACAGGTGATGAGTGCGACACCAGCACCAGCACCGGCCCCCGCACCTGTAGCGAGTGGAAGTGTGACATCGATCATTAATCAGGTCTTCGGGCCATATGCATCGGCGGCGGCCCAGGTTGCGACATGTGAATCGGGGCTCAATCCGGGTGCGACTAATCCGTATAGCTCTGCAGCCGGTCTGTTCCAGATCATGCCTGCGACATGGAGTGGCACATCGCAGGCGGGTAGTTCTCCTTACAACGCCTGGGCGAATACCGTTGCCGCGCATGAGATCTTTATGCGCGACGGCTATAGCTGGAGCGAGTGGACCTGCAAATAAACGCAGGGACGGCACCAATACGAATACGTTCAAAACACCCATAATGCTGCAAACCTGGTAGGGCACCAGGTTCACCGCGTCCGTGATTTATCAATTCTGGACCAAAAAGTCCATGAATGGCGGACGCGATAAAATCGGGTGCCCTACCCTATTTCCGGTATTAAAGGCGTCACACGCTCACATGCTCTTCCAGTTTTGGGAAGAGGGGTGCGGGTTGTGGGAGCGTAATGCCGGCGGGGACTGTTTCGGGACTCCAGAATTCTTTGCTGACATCGCCCTTAAAACCCAGATATTCATGCACTTTCTGTGAAGAGAAGGGCAGGTATGGGCAGAACAGTAAGCGCATGCTACTGATGATCTGGATCATGACATAAATGGTCGTGCCAGCGGCCTCACGGTCAACTTTGATCTGTTTCCACGGAGCTTGCTCGTCCAGGTAACGATTGGCGGCGCGTGCAACGGTCATAGCGGCATTCAGGCCATCTTTGAAGTGGCAC
>JACDAE010000633.1 GCA_013695595.1 Ktedonobacteraceae bacterium
GGGTAAATGATGCGTATATCCGCGATTCATCGACACCCCGTTGCCCATCATCCAACCACGGTAGGGCACCCGGTTCACCGCGTCCGCGATTCATCGACACCCCGTTGCCCATCTTTTTTTTCCCTGACGTAGAGAGGAAACACTCCCCGCACTCCCCGCAAAATCAAGCCCCACACCCACTACAACTTGCCATAACATGCGATCTTTACAGCACTACCCCCACCTCTCTCTCGACATCCCTCACACGAACTTCACCGGAGAGCAATTTGGGGAGAAGGGTGTCTCGGATGGTGACGAGAGTTTGTGATTCTTCATCGTTTTGTTTTATTGCTTGCATCATTGATTGGGCAAATTTCCCAAATATTTTTGCACATTCTGGAGAAGGTTCGGCGATAAAATAAGAGTTGAAACATACAGTAGGTACACGTTGGCGACCAGATGTCCCTGTCATATTCCTAATTGCGTATGTTCTAAAATTATCTGAACGGGCAAGAAAATAACTGTATTCAACAGGTAGTGGGGGGCGACTACGCATAACAATATACTCAGTTGATCCCCAACCTACCTCATTTTCAGCAAGGAAATCAACAAATGCAGTTTTCCCATTTTCTAAGCAAGGGGTGATACGTGCAACTAGAGTGTCACCATTAATAAACTTTGTACCAGATGAAAAGGTTCTATTCTTCCACGCCAAAACGCGGGCAGATGTGTTAGATACATTGCTCATTTCAAGGTAAGGACTAACCAAACCATGATGTAAAGAACGCGGAGGATTTACTTCTATAATTTCGGGTAAACTTGTGATCCTCCATCCCCTCGGTATCTCCCCCAACACCGAATCCTCAAACCCATCCGGGAACAGCGCCGCAGCCTCCGCGCCCATCCCATATGGCATGTGACCAGCCATCTTCGCTCGTACAGGATCGAAGTCCACAAACCAGGATTTGAACAGGGCGCGGGTGATGCCTTCAAGCGTCTCGTTCATCTGGCGGTTGAGTTCGATTTTGTCGTCGAGGGAGCCGAGAATGTGGGCGATGGCTTGTTGTTCGGAGAGAGGAGGAAGAGGTACAGGAATATCAGATAGTATTCCCTGGTTAAGGTTTTGTATTCCTGTGCCCGATCCATAAGCTGTAAATCTTGCTCGACAAAATGGTGATTTGATAAAATAAGTAGCAAATAAGGGATGTATTTTATCTAGTGCAGGGCGAAAGCGAATACAAAAACCAGAAAAAGTTACAGGTTTATTGCTTCCTCGAAAATATAAAGACCTCCCTACTAGTTCTCGATTACCATTTGATCGAATAATGACGGTATCACCTTCTTTCAAAATTTGATTATCTGGTACTTCAATGAGTTGTGAATTTAGTTCATCCATACCTCTAGAGGGTACAAAAAAGAGGTCGCCGAAGTCTTTGACTTTCACAATCGCAACTCCTGCACCTTCTTGAGTATAGTTGAAGTTAATACCATTGCGGAAAGTTCCGAGTTGGCCTAGAGAAGTTTTAAGCCAGTTATTATAGATCATATTTTAAACCTCTCAGGTTTTCTCGAATCTTCTCTTCTAAAGACCTTGATTCATCGAATTGAGTTTCTAGTCTCAATACCAATTTTTCCATCTTCTCCTCAAACACTTCCCCATCATCCGCCACATCCTCAGCGCCCACATAGCGTCCGGGCGTCAGTACATAATCATGTGACCTGATCTGATCCAGGGTTGCACTTTTACAGAAGCCGGGAATATCCTCATACTCGCCCGCATCTTGCTCACCGCGCCAGGCGTGATAGATGCGCGTGACATTCTCGATCTCATCGTCCGAAAGTTCGCGGTGCGTGCGATCAACCAGATGGCCCAGTTTGCGCATATCAATAAAAAGCACCTGGCCGCGCCGATCACGGAACTTGCCATTCTGACGATTGCGGGCCAGGAACCAGAGGCAGGCCGGGATCTGGGTCGAGTAAAAGAACTGACCGGGCAAAGCAATCATACAATCAACCAGATCAGCCTCAACGATGCGCTGACGGATCTCACCCTCGCCGCCGGAGTTTGAGGACATCGAGCCATTGGAAAGCACAAAGCCTGCCACGCCCGTAGGTGCGAGGTGGTGGATCATATGCTCGACCCAGGCAAAGTTCGCGTTACCCATGGGCGGGATGCCATAGCACCAGCGTACATCATCACGCAGCAGGTCGCCGCGCCAATCGCTGATATTGAACGGTGGATTGGCGAGGATATAATCGGCCCGCAGATCTTTATGAAAATCGTTATGCAGTGTGTCGCCGTTGTGCTGGCCCAGGTTGGCCTCAACGCCGCGAATGGCGAGGTTCATCTTCGCCAGACGCCACGTGGTCGGGTTCGACTCCTGCCCATAGATAGACAGGTCGGTTGCCTTGCCGCCGTGGGCCTCCACAAACTTCTCGGACTGCACGAACATGCCACCGGACCCGCAGCAGGGATCATAGATGCGACCTTTGTACGGCTCGATCATCTCCACCAGCAGGCGTACAACGGACTGAGGAGTATAGAACTCGCCGCCCAATTTGCCTTCCGCGCTGGCGAACTTGCTCAGGAAATATTCATAGACGCGCCCCAGGATATCACGGGAGCGGCTGGCGCGGTCGCCCAGGCCGATGCCGCTAATGAGATCCACCAGTTCGCCCAGGCGTTGTTTGTCGAGGGATGCGCGACCATAATCTTTGGGCAGCACGCCCTTGAGGGAGATGTTCTCATTTTCGATGGCGGTCATCGCGTCATCAATGAGGATGCCGATCTGCGGTGTTTTCGCCTTATTCTTCAGTTCGGACCACCATGCAGCTTTGGGCACAATGAAGATATTATCGGCGAGATATTCGTCGGGATCGTTGGGATCGGCTCCGGTCGTGGGTTCTTGCAGGATCAGTTCTGCGCGTCTTTCGAGGTAGGCATCCGAAATATATTTGAGGAAGATGAGGCCGAGAACGACATGTTTATATTCGGCGGCGTCCATGTGGCTGCGCATCTTATCGGCGGCCAGCCAAAGTTTTTCCTCGAAGCCGAGGTTCGCGCCATTGCCGTTTTTCTCAACTTTTTTACGTTGTACCATATTTTTACACGTGCTCCAGATTTACGTTTAACATATAGGGCGATGATACTAGAATGTTTATGGTTTGTCCAGCGGGAAGAAGTCCTATAGGAAGAGGGATTTTCCGGTTCTGCGCAGGAATAGCGTATATTGTAGGTAAGTAAGCCAATGCTCATTGCATAGTTTTTTCTCCTGTAGGGGAGCCATTTATTATCCCGTGTGGGGTATACATACTATCGATACGAAAAGTGGGGGCCATTGTATGAAGCATGTCTTCATTTCATATAAGCGCGACGATTTCGATTTCGCCGAAAATGTCAAGCGTTGCCTGGAAGAGGCGAGCATTAAGACGTGGAAGGACGACCATATCCACGCGGGCGAAGAATGGCGCAATCAGATAGATCAGGCTATCAAGAATGCATTTGCCATCGTCGTGATTATGACGCCCGACGCGAAGGCATCCGAATACGTCACCTACGAGTGGTCCTTTGCGGTCGGCATGGGCATCAGGATCATCCCTCTCAAGTATAAAGCAACGAAGCTGCATCCACGCCTCGAAGTCTTCCAATATCTCGACTTCACCAGTAACAACAACGATCACCGACCCTGGAAAAAGCTCGTCGCCGAGATCGAAGAGGCAGCCAAAGTTGCCCTGTTAGCGCCTGTGGGAGGCGTCCTATCGTTTATCCAGCAAGCCAGGGCGGGCCTCAATGGCACCGATGCACAGGTTCGCAAAGAGGCCATCGCGACCCTTGCCCAGGCAAACACCACCGAAGCCCAGGAGATCCTGGTCGAGCTATTGACGCACCCTCTCGCCGACGTACGCCAGCACGCCGCGATAGCATTGGGAGACATGCACTATCGAGCGGCGGCACCTGTACTCGGCACATTACTCCAACGCGAAATGGTTCTCATGGTGCGTATAGCGGTCATCGAAGCATTAGAGCAATTGAACGATGCAAAGGCGCTCCCCATCCTACAAGAAGCACTACCACGGGCGCATCCCGACGAAATGCTCTCTATCGTCAAAGCCCTTGGCAGTTTTGGTGATGCCGCAGTCGTCCCAGCATTGCTAACCCTTTATAAGCAGGCCAATACCGCATTACGAGAGTGCATCATCACTACATTGAGTCGTGTAGCGAGTGCAGAGGCGTTCCCTTTATTGGGGGAAGCATTGCAGGATGCAGAGTTGGTGATCGGCAGAAGTGCGGCCAGGGCATTGCTCTATATGACATCACACGAGGCGCTGCATGTGCTGGTTGAAGCACTCTGCGTGATGAATAAGCAACGCTGCGAGAGTCTTGTCCATGAGATCGCAGCGCACCCGACGGAGCAACTCATCCTGGCGTTGGACGACGCCTATCAAGAGCATGTATCTGCACAGGTACTGGGAGCGGATCGGGAGCAGAATGCGCGTGTACGCCGTAGAATTATCTGGACATTGGGTCTATTGGCACATAAAAAAGCAGTGCCAACGTTGCTCCAATCAATGGATGACGAAGACGTTATTGTGCAGCGCGAGACGATCATTGCATTTAAAAGTATCCATGATGAGCGTGTTCTGCCCGCCTTAATCACGATCCTGCGCTGGCGTTCCGAGGACTACGACGAAAAGACGCTCTTATGTGTCGTGCAGGCGGTGGGACAGATAGGGAATATCAGTAGCGTGCCCCATCTGCAAGCGATATTAGAGGCCATGTTGGATCGCTACACAGAGGTTGCGGTCCAGATCATCCAGGTGATCGGCTCAATCGGGGCCTATGAGACGATGGACTATTTAAAGAAGGTGAAATACCGCATTACAAGCGAGGCGCGTTACGCACCCGAGAAGCAGCAAGAGTTAATCGAAGCCATCGAGCATGCGATCGGAAATGTGCGGGCCAGAATCGCGTAGGATACCGGGTTGACCGTGTCCATTTCATCTGCGGTAGATTGTGAACTACTTCACTGCTTTGTGTTCGTCTTTTCCTCTATATTTCGTTTACAGAATGCTATAGATGCATCCTTCATCAAAAAAAGGAGACCAATTAAATGAGACGTTCCTCTCCTCTCCTCCTTCTCATCCTGGTTGTATTACTATCGGCCTGTGGTGCGCAATCACTCGTCACCGTATCTCAGAACCGGACGCTGACAGCACATCGTACCTCAAAAGCCACCGTTGCACAGAGTACTCCTGGAACACCCTCACCAGCGCGGCCTGTGGATTGCCCTGCTGCTGGAACAGGCCGTCCCGCTATAATGGCTCCCCTGACGATACCTGTCAGCCATCAGAACATCATGTCTATCGACGAGGTAGGAAATCCCAACAACCCTCCCACTACTGGCGCGCTGATGCGCTATGATGTGACAACTGGCAGCAAAACGACCATCCTCAAACTGGCACATGCCAACATTGAGGAGGCTCACCTCTCACGTGATGGGCAATGGATACTCTTTGTTGACCAGATCTACGATGCTGCAATGCAATACTACAAGGTGCCAGAACTGCAACTGGTGCGTATCGATGGGCAGGAGCTACAGACGCTCTATTGTGATACTCAAAGCAAGGGATTATCCTCACTTGCATGGTCGTCGGATCAGCAGCATATCGCGTTCTTCGGGGGTAAAAAGAACGGTGCATCTTTTGCTGGCGTCTCGCTTTTTACTCTGCGCAGTGGAGAGGTACAATTGGTTTTAGACGAACAATCGGCACTGGATACTCTCACCTGGCAAGGTAATCGACGACTCTCTATCCGTTTTGCCGGCTTCTCTCCCACTCCCACACTATATGTGCTAGACACCGCACACGGGCCAAAGCAACATATAAGTGATCTCGCTATCGCCTTCCAGCAGCAGATACGCCAGCCTTGTTGGAGCGCTGACCAAAGCATCGATGAGCCTGATTTTTCTTTATCCAGAGCGTCTCGATCGTCACAGCAGCCAGGGTAGCGAGGCCGCACACCACAATCCCGCTCAGCAAAAGGACATGCGGTGGCGTCAAGGTACGATCACGCCCAACAAAAGTATGCCATTGGATATCCCAGCTTAGAGCAAAGAAACTGATTGCCGAACCAAGCAGAGTCGTCAACCCAAAGACGAGGCGTAACCAGAGAATAGAGTGCAATGAAGGGACAGATGAAGTGGATCTGCTCAGTGCGTTTTCCCCTCCGAGAATATGTTGTGCCATAAGTATCTTTCCTTCTTTCCTTATAATGACAGGCCTCCACATGGAGCGTTACAGAGAGCATACTATTTGACCCTGAAGGGTACATGAAGCAAAAATAAAGATTTAATAAAGGCGGCAAATGCAACCAGCAAATGAGTAGCCGCACATCTTAGCATAAAGGGGTAGCTATGCTATACTTTTTTTAACACTTAATTATTGCCTTAAAACGTTGGGAACTGTCGTAGGGGCGCGTGC
>JACDAE010000058.1 GCA_013695595.1 Ktedonobacteraceae bacterium
TGGCTTCCCTACCGTGATGGTGGTCCCGATGCAAAAATCTGAGTCGCACCCGTATAAAGCTATCAGCTTGACATACATAGATGCAACAGGTAAAATACTGGCTAATTGATTATGATGAGCTTATACATCCATTGAAGTATGCTTTCTTTTTTAGCTATGTTTATATCTTCTCACTGAAGAAAGAGGGCACAGAGTATGAAAGCAATAGGAAGCAGAATCCGGTTTATACATGCTCTTCATAACAGGCCATTTGCGCTTGTATGGATTGGGCAGGCCATCTCTTCCCTTGGTGATGGTGCCTACAATACAGCCCTTGCATGGTTCATCTTACTGCTCACAGGCTCGGCGACCGCGATGGGCATTGTTGTTACAGCGAGCGCAATACCTCGGATCTTATTCCTCTTATTTGGGGGTGTGGTTGCAGATCGTTTGCCACGCCGCCTCGTGATGCTCTGGTCAGATACGGGTCGAGCTATCGTTGTCTTACTGATTGCAACATTGGCGTGGCTTCAACTCCTACAACTCTGGCACCTGGTCGTCCTATCGCTTATCTTCGGGTTCGTAGATGGCTTCTTCATACCTGCCTATCAATCCATTCCACCACAACTGGTACCCGGCAAGGATCTTCCATCCGCCAATGCCCTCAATGAATTAAGCCAGCATGGGAGTCAGTTGCTGGGTCCACTATTAGGAGCAGCCTGTGTGGCACTGGTTGGACCCGCAAGCGCCTTTGGGCTGGATGGATTGACCTTCGTCGCTTCAGCATTCTGCCTCCTCTTTATGTACCCGCCTGCAAAAAGGCAAGCACAGATAAACAATCCCTCTAGTGAGGCAACAGAACTACCAGAAAAGGCAAAGCCTGCTTCAACGTGGAGTCCACGCAGCATCTTCAAGGATATGGGTGAGGGATTAAAGTATGTAATAAGCTCGACCTGGATCTGGGTCACAATTGTAGTATCGGCGCTAGGCAATATTGTCCTTGTGGCTCCCCTGGTTGTTGCAATGCCCAAACTCATTCATGACGCTTACCATACCGGTGTCTGGCTCTTAGGCGCTATAGGAGCTGCCAGTGCAACAGGTGCAATTTTAGCAGTACTGATTGTGGGGCAACTGAAGCAGATACGCTGGCGCGGCATCAAAGCTTACCTTTCACTGGTAGGTTCCTCATTGGCCCTGATCATCATAGGCATACCACTCCCACAGGGCAGTGAAGCTGTGATTGCCATTGGGGCTGGTGTCATACTTGGCTTTGGATTCGGTTTCTTCAATGTTATCTGGTTTATCGTACTCCAACAAATGATTCCCGCCGATAAACTGGGACGGGTGAGCAGCATAGATATGATGGGATCGTTGTGCCTGACACCTGTTGGTTATGTAGTCGGCGGCATCCTTACCGATCATATCGGCCCTCGTCTGGTATTCGTTGTCTGTGGAATTCTCGCCATCTTGTTACACCTGGCAGCACTCACTGTACGCGGCATTCGACAATTAGATTAAAACAACACCAGTTTCTGTAATAGCATCACCAGATCCTCGCGTTCTCGCGCACCCAACCGCTCAACCACCACCTGGACACGCTCTAACAGTACCTCGTTTGCTGCTTGCAATGCCTGTGCACCTGCATCAGTCATCGTTACATAAACCTCGCGTTGATCAGTATTAGGAGTACGCGAACGAAGTATGTAGTCAAGACCTTCGAGGGTATCGAGCATACGTGTTATGCCAGCCGTCGTCAGCCCCAGCGGCTCGGCCAGATCACCAACACGCATTGTCTCTCTTCGTGTTGCACGCTCTGCAAGTAAGCCTAACATACGCCGTTGTGGGCGTGAGAGCGGGCCAAACTGCCGTCCCAGATGGCTATTCCAGCGTTCCAAAGCCTGTACGATTGTCACCACGTCGTCATTAAACATCTCGTCCACTCTCTTCGCCAACAGGTAGACCTCGCAGTCTCCACTGGCTAACATTCCTGTTTTACTGCTCTTTTGCTGTCTCTTATTTCTCTCCTGACCCGTTTTATTAGTGAGGGGGGCACACGGGCTCTACTCTATTGACTAACGCAATCAATTAATGATAGTATCATTAGTATAGCATGGAGCACTGCCACGGGCAAGCCCGCCAGTTGCCACTCTGCTCAAAATGCAACCAGGGATAACGACGGAGGAACTCTGTATGCGTATTCTCATTCTGGGCGGCGATGGCTACCTCGGCTGGCCCCAATCTCTCTACCTCTCCAGTCAAGGACACGATGTGACCATCTTTGACAATCTCACCCGCAGACATTTCGATCTTGAACGCGGTTTTGCCAGCTTACTTCCTATCTATACACTCCACGAGCGCATCGCCACGTGGAAAGAAGTCTCCGGCAAGCAGATCCAACTGCGCATCGGCGATACAATGGATTATGAGGCTCTTTCTTCTGTCTTCCAGGATGTGCAACCTGAAGCGGTCGTCCACTTCGCCGAGCAACGTTCGGCACCCTATTCTATGATCGACCGCAAACACGCCGTGTATACACAAACGACCAATGTCATTGGCACGTTGAACGTCCTGTACGCCATCAAAGAATTTGCGCCCGCTTGCCATCTGGTGAAACTGGGCACGATGGGAGAATATGGCACACCCAACATTGATATTGAAGAGGGCTTTATCGAGATCCAACATAAAGGGCGTTCGGATGTGTTGCCATTCCCTAAACAACCCGGATCGATGTATCACTTAAGTAAAGTGCATGACAGCCACAACATCATGTTTTGCTGTAAAGTCTGGGGCTTGCGTGCCACCGACCTGAACCAGGGCGTTGTTTATGGCGTGGAGACCGATGAAACCACACAAGATCCACGTCTCGCAACCCGCTTCGATTATGACCAGATCTATGGTACGGCTCTCAATCGCTTCTGCGTCCAGGCTTCCGTCGGCTACCCACTCACGGTATATGGCAAGGGCGGGCAAACACGCGGATACATCAATTTGAAAGATACGATTAGATGTGTCGAACTGGCTATTACCTCACCGGCGCAAGAGGGAGAATATCGCGTCTTCAATCAGATCACCGAACAGTTCTCACTGCTCGAACTGGCGGAAATGGTGACTGGTCACAGCAGGCAGCTTGGCCTGGAAACAGTGACAACGCATCTTCCAAATCCGCGCGTTGAAGCAGAACAACATTACTATAACGCCACACACACACGCCTGATTGAATTAGGGCTTAAGCCTCATCTGCTGAATGATGCGGTCCTTGATGGTCTCATTAGACTGGCAATCACCTATCGAGAGCAGATCGATCGCAACCTGATCCTCCCAACCGTCAACTGGCGCATGACAAAAAATGATGTGGAACGCAACGACTCCTGATGTCCTCCACCCATTTCCTCACGCGAGCAGGCGATCGATCACCGCACAAATTTCCTGATTCGCCTGTCTGTTCCAGGTCTTATAAGCCCGAATGCTCTCCACTTTCTCAGTTAGCATCTTCGGGCTATATGCAATCTTTGCAAGCAATTCTTGCTGGTCTTGCGCCTTCAGGCAGATCCAACCTAGATTATGCTGCTCAATAAAACGCAGATTGGGCGTCTCCTGCCCTGGAATAAAGGTGGTCACAATGAAGGGCCTCTCCAGGGTAAATGCTTCCGAGATAAAACTTGCACCCGCCTTCCCCACAATCACATCGGCTGCCGCCATGTAAGGGGCAACTCGCTGTGTAAAAGGTAATACACGCACCTGCTCGTGGTTTTTATAGCGCTCAGCAATTTTTTTATTATTGCCCGCCGCCAGAATAATTTGCACGGGCACCTTTGCTTCCAATAGCCCTTCAATCAGACGATCGGCATCGGCTGACCCTTCTGCACCTCCTTGCAGGAAGAGGGTGAAGAGAACTGGATCAAAGCTAAGGGCGGCGAGCGTCTGGCTTTCTTCAGGCAAAAGAGCCTCTGAAAACTGGCGGCGTATGGGCCTTCCGGTAAGGTGCAGGCGCTCCTTCGCAATACCCTGCTTTAGAGCCTGAGCAAAGATCTCACGCGTCGGGGCAAGATATGCATCGGCCCGTTTCTCAGTCAAATACGTCATGTGTAGCTGGCCCAGATCGGTGAACTGAAAGACAAGTGGGACTCGTTTGCGCTGGCGATTATTAACGCGAGCGGTGGCATACGATAAAAATGCCTGCGTCGTTATGATAAGTTGGGGCTGTACGCGCTCGACGATACCCTGTATGCGCCGATAACTCAGTAAAGTGAGGATGAGATGAAATGCGAACGAGAGGATTTTATTATCGGTAACGATGTATTGCCACTGCAAAAAGCGTACGCTATGACGACTCACCCAGGCATACCAGCGATTAGCGGCACCGGATTGGGCATCTTCGATCACGACCTCGTAGTTCGTCTCCAACATTTCCTGCAATGATTGTGCAAGATTTATATGACCGCCACCATTATGGATCGTCAGAATCAAAATAACAGGCTTCCCTACAGACATCACTAGCTCCTCAAGGCATAATTATCATAAACCCGTCAGTTCCGACCAGAGAACTAATCAGGAACGGGCAACTGATTAGTTTTTTTCCCAGGCATACTTTGGAGCAATGGAAGCATCTCCTCCCTGGCCTTCTCTACTTCGGCTGTGTCGGCCACATCTTCGCTGGCACGGGCACGTCTCTGCTGGCGGATTTTGCGCACCAGAAAAACGGAAAGGGCCAGAGCTACCAGGAGAGCAAGGACGAGGCTTGAGAAGGCTCCAAAGAGGCCCGCGACCTCCTCCCAGCTTGCGGCAAAGAAGTAGCCCATACCAAGAGAGATAAGCACACTCAGTATCTGCCCGCTGATATCCCAAAACAAAAAACGTGGATAGGAATACTCTTCCAGACCAGCGAGAAAATTGATGGGGCCACCAAGGACGACAATGAGAAAGCGGGTAATAAAAATTGTC
>JACDAE010000059.1 GCA_013695595.1 Ktedonobacteraceae bacterium
GTATTCGCCTGGCCCATAGCCTCCGCGGCTTCGTCGGGGCGCTGAGTTTCGGTATAAATCTGGGCTAACGTCTCGTATGCCAACACCATCGAAGGGTCCATTGAGATGGCCTGTTGAGCCACATCAAGTGCCTCATCGTAGCGCTTCACCTCGCGCAACGTATCGGCAAGGTCATTATAGTAATCCGGGTTGAGTGGATCGCTATCGATCGCGCTCTGATAGTTCGTGATGGCGACCTCATAATTGCTCTGTGCATCATAGGCAGTAGCAAGTTGATAGTAGGCTTCGGCATCATCCTCAAAGCGTTCCAGAAGCGTGTTGGCAGTCTGAATGGCCTCGTCGTAGCGTCCCAGTGCATTATAGGTTTCAGCCAGTCCGGCGTAGGCAGCGGCGAGATCATCACCTTGCAGAACACCATTCTCACCATTCTCAACCAGGCCCTGATAAATAGCCAGAGCTTCGTCGTTGCGGTCAGCTTCAAGGTATGATTCGGCCAGGCTAAAGCGAGCGGTAACCCGTTGCGGATCAAGTTCGATGGAACGGGCATACGCATCAATGGCATCATCGTTGCGTTCCTGCAAAGAGCGCCAGGTGCCCAGGTGCTCCCATGCTTCGGCATCCTCAGGTTCAAGAGACACGATGCGCGCATAGGTTTCGGCGGCCTGATCTTCGTCGCCCATCTGCTCATAGACGGCGGCCAGCATATCGTAGCCTGAGCGGCTATCAGGATCAAGCGTCAGCATCTGATTGGCGACCGAGAGGGCATCATCATAGCGACGCATATCGAGATAAAGGCTGGCGAGCTCGGCGTAGCGTGCAGGATCCGCAGGGTCGTCATCGACCCGTCGTTCCTGGTCCATCATGCGTCGCAATTGCTCATTGACGCGCTCACGTACATCGCGCAGGTTATCGGCGGCCACAGAATTCTCAGGATTGAGGATCAATGTCTGCCGATATGCCTGAATAGCATCCGGGTAGAGATTCTGGGTACGGTACGCGTCCGCAACGCTCAGACAGATCTCATCGTTATCGGGGGCCAGTTCCTGAGCCAACTGAAAGATCTCCAGAGACTCTTTATAGAGGCCAAGTTCGCCGTAGACATTCCCCAGGTTGCTATAGGCATCGATCAACTGTGGATCAAGATCGATAGCCCGTCGATAGCCAGAGACGGCCATTTCATAGTCACCCAGAAATTGTCTGGCGAGGGCCAGGTTATAGCGTGCACGTGCATCGTAGGGATTAATCTCTACAGCCTGCTCAAAAGCCTCAGCGGCCCCCTCATAATCTTCTTTGAGGACGGCGGCGTTGCCGCGATCTGTCCACACCTGTTCGTCGCGCTCGTGGCGATCGACGAAGTGAACCGGAACAGTATTACTGTTCCCGGTCGTTTGTCCGTTTTGCATTTCGTCCATAGGTAGCTTTATTCTCCTTCATACGGTACATGTATTATGTTTAAGAATACATAGCAAGTTTTGATTCCTTGCGTAGTATAACACGCCCCACCCCCCATCTTCTACCTACGCGTAGTAAAGTGGAAGAGAGAATAAGTGCCTTAAAGAGAGTATAGCCGCCTCTACCTCGCCATACGCAAAGTCAGGCGAAAATCATACAGGCTGCCGGGATAGAAAGCCTCTGTATACTCAATGGGTGAACCGGTGTCATCGAAGACCGTACTCGCCAGGCGCAGGCCTGCAGTTTCAGGCGAGATACGCAATAACTCAGCCTCACGCGCAGAAGGCAGGTCACCCTTCAGACTGTGCTCCGCAATAGATGGGGATAGCCCTTCTGTTGCCATAACACTATAGAGAGAGCCTTCGGCGGTCTCTTGCGCACGCTGATAGACGCTACCAGCTCGTGGATACGGCAGGTAGTCGATCTCATAGGCAATCGGAGCATCATCGGCAGTGCGTAAGCGTTCAAGACGGACAACCTGTTCTTCATCTGTCAGACGAAGTTGTTCCCGCACGGTCTGAGAGCCACGTACCAGTTCGCTGATGAAGAGCAGGCCACCGGGGCGTTTGCCGCGCTGGCGTAGCTCGTCGGTCAGGCTGGTGAGTTCGCTTAACGTACGCTGTTGAACACGAGGTTCACAGACGAATGTGCCGCGCCCATGCTGACGATAGAGCAACCCTTCGTGGACCAGTTCAGTGAGTGCTTGACGCACGGTCGCGCGACTGACATGATACTGAGCCACCAGTTCTGGCTCCGAAGGAATGGCGGTATGCGGTGCGAGGTGTCCAGCATGAATCTGCTGTTTCAGCACCTCTTTTAACTGGTAATACAATGGAAGAGGGTTAGAGCGTTCTAACGTAGGCATATATAGTTCCCCTTATGTCCAGACATCAGAAATTAAACTATGTACAACATGGGAAGAATATATCACAAAAAGTGGAAAGAGTCGAGAGGGAAAGGGGGCAATATTGCGAATTGATCCCAATCTGGGATCAATTCGCAATGCAACTTATGCAACCGGGATATTATTCTCGGCCAGGACGCGATCGATCTCATTTTTCAGGCGGCTTGGATGTGGACCAACCAGGCGACCAATAGCTTTCCCATCGTTGAAGATCATCAAAGTTGGAATTGCCTGAACGCCCAGGCTACCGGCGGTTTCGCCATGCTCGTCGATATCCATTTTCGCAAAACCGAGTTTGCCTGCGTACTCAGTGCTCAAGCGCTCAAAGACGGGGGCAATATTGCGACAGGGACCACACCAGGCGGCCCAGAAGTCGACGATTACAGGAGTTGAAGCTTTCAACACTTTGGCTTCAAAATCCTGGTCACCAACGTGAAACAAATTTGTATTTGTAGTCATAAAAGTAAGCTCTCTTTCATCTTCCAGAACAAGCGATCTGTTCGTAACTGTGGAAGAACTCTCACGAGATAATGTTCTACTGAGGAAAACACCGATCTCGTCTATTCTATTCCATAGTTTTATCCAGTATACACGTTTCGTTCTTACAAAGAGGATCTATCGACGCCTACCCCCTTGCAGGATGGAGAGAAATTCCAGGATATACAGAAACAGATTCAGCAGCGTGATGAACAGAGAGGCGGTCAGGCCGATTGCATTAGGTAACGTATCCGCCATATACTTTGCACGCTGCACATAGAACAGTACATAGCCGGAGAAGATGGCGATGCCGGCCACTGAAATGATCAGGGCGAAGAGCGTTGAATGGAAAAAGAACTCCATAATGCCCGCCACCAGCAGCAGAATGACGCCAAAGAAGAGGTAGTCTCTGATACCGGAAAAGTTACGTTTGGTCGTCCAGGCATACAGTGCCAGGGCAAACGAGGTGATTGCCGTAATCAGGAATGCCTCACCCAGGATATATGTATCTGTGGGATTGCTCATATATGACTTAAGGATGGGTGAGAGGCTCAAACCTTCCAGAAATGTGAACAGGTAGAGCAGAACCAGGTTGATGCCCGGCTTCTGAATCAGAAATTGCAGGGCAATCAAAACGACCAGACCCCCCAGTGCCACAAACAGATACGAGCCAGTAGTCAGGGATATAACAGTTAAACCCATGAAAGCGCCGATCGAGGCAAAAACAAATGAGAAGGCCAGCAAAGTCATGACCTTCCCTATCAATGCACTCGACTGTGCTTCACTCTGGGCATAAGGAAGCGTTTGATATTGATAGCGAGAAGAACCAAAACCTCCTCGCCGTCCACCACCAAAGGGGCCACGACCAAAGGAACCGCCACCAAAGGGGCCATTATTAGGACTATACATAAAGCGAACCTCGCAGTTAAAAACTATGCATGCCAGATGGACTTCACAAGCCATCCAGATCAACGAGAGATACACTGCCTCTTCGTGCTGATGAAAAAGGATCTCCTCATTCACTATATACGTCGGAAGGCAAAAGGGAGTTGCATACCATGTACTCTCACGACAATGCATTTGGGTTTATCAATGGCATCATCATAGAGCACGTATTATCGACAAAGCACGTGTTGCGCTACTTTTCACAATTCCTTTGTTCATGCGGAGTGAGCTTGATTGATAGTTTTTCAGAGGTTCATTGATAGCAGTGATTACATCACGCTCCACACGCCACAGATCTCACAGAAGGCAATGCCCACCTCACCAAAGGTTTTACTACGCGTGCTCCAGCGATCATAGACAA
>JACDAE010000694.1 GCA_013695595.1 Ktedonobacteraceae bacterium
GCAGGAACAGCGAGGGTCATCGCAAAAGGGGTGCGTGGCCGTATGCAGCGGCGGGTCTTCCATTGAGATCACCAGCGGAATGAGCAGGGTCACGGAACCCGTGTCCTGCTGGCAGGAAGGCGGCTGCGGGGACGGGTGCGTGGCCGTGCCTTCCAACAGGCGCAGGTGGGCGGCTGCGCGTGCGGTGTGCTGGGCCTGGGCAAGCGCGTAGATGTGGGGGCCTTTGCCAGAGACCAGGCCAGCCAGCCAGCCAGCCATGTAGCCCGCATTCCAGGCACGGGGGTACATCGGATTGGTGATGGTGGTGGAGATGAAGCGGTCGATATCCAGCGTGCTCACCAGGGCGCTCTGGTAGGTCCGCAGGTAGTCCTGGACGCCGACGTAGTAACCGTTCAGGAACACATCCTGGTGCTCAGGCTGGGAGGATAAACCAATGAACCAGAGCCTGATGCAAAGTGCAGCGTCATATGCTATACTCCTGGTGATGCCCAGGAGTCTCTCAATCACCGGGCATCACGATTGTGGGGCGAGACGGCATTGCTGTGCCGTCTCGTTCTGCTGTCTGTGCATACGAGAACGCACTACAAGGGTGTGGCAGGGACCTGCTCTTCTACGGGAACGCGCTCCGAGGTAGAACTACGAGATTGCTCTACTGCTGTGAGACGAGCTTCCAGTTCCTTCACGCGAAGTTGGAGCAATCCTATGGCGTTGCGCCAATCTTGCTCGCTCATCTCCTCAGGCAGCGAGGTGTAAGGCGAAGGATGGTTGGACGGTGATGTGCTCATAGTGGCTCCTTATCATATGCCGGAAACATGCGTTTCCCTACTTTTACGGATAACAATACAGTCGTGTGACCGCTCTACTCTTTGGTGACTTTTACACAGGTGTGGGTTATCCAGAGCAAACTGGCATCTGCCTACCCATCCTGCACTCTGTCGCATTATGATTGTTCGTCGATAAGTACCTCCCTTCACAAGAGTTAACATCGCTATAGACAATCATCATATACATACGTTATACATAATAATAACGTATGTATATGATGATTGTCAAGGGTAAAGGCGTGTTATAATTATGCAAGGGAGAAATGAATAGCGAGGTAAACAATGCTATGGCTCTAGATGTCAGACTCTTAGATGCAAAAACCAATCGTGAATGCCTCACTTCATCACAAGCCAGGCAACAATCTGAACTGAGCAGTGTGTATCTTGCCCAGTTGCTCAGGAAAGGGACACTTGAGGGATTCAAGATTGACCGTGAATGGTTCATCTACGCTGACTCCTTAGAGCAATTCCTAGCGAAAAACCGCAAACCTGGACCGAGGGGGCCTCGCAAGCCTCCTACTGAAAAAGACATTGACCATGCCAATCATCAAAGTCGGGAGGTATAGAGCGCCTTCTCGCTTCTCTCGGAAGTCTACTCGATAAGCAGGTAAAAACTGGCGAGAAATTGTCCATAAATCATTCAGATGTAATCATAAATCGTCCAAATGTCGTCACACAGCCACCATATCGCCCAGATTTTGCCGAAAGGGAATGTGCAATGCAAGAAGCACCACATCCGAACAAGCTCAGGATGTTGCTTGCAGTCGCTGGACTAAATCAACGAGAAACGTCTCGGGAATCCGGCATTCCTGAAGGGACATTGCGCCATTATGTTGCAGGCGAGCAAGTTATTCCAAGGAGAGATCGCGCCAAACTTGCGCAGATCATCGGCTGTGACATCCAAGATTTAGCACCGCAGTATGATGCGAATATCGATATGCCAAAGAAATTGGGGCTAAGACATCGTATGACAGATGATAAAAACCCTCTCCCTCCTTTGGAGAGCAGTGATTTCTTTTCTTTTGGAAAACTGGAAACAACTTTAATAGTACTTGATGGAAATGGGACGGAAACGTATTTCCCGCAGAATATTCGTACTTTCTATGATTTTCGCCCAATAAGTTTCCTTGACGAAATAGAACAAATGAGAGAAAGAATAGCAAAAGAACAAGCGCAAAATGAGATAAACGGGAGACCTCTTCAATGGAATGGGGATATTTATCATCTTGCCAAGTATGTCTTGAGTAGAGAACCCGTTCATGAACATATGAAATTGAACTTGTGGTTTCATCCCACCGATTATTACACCACTTTAGCAAAGAATAGATGTTTAAAGGAGGATAGATTTCGGGAAAAGCATATCCTGGGATACGATTGGGAAATACCTTTTCCCTCCCTTCCCATCCCTTTTGGGATCGGTTTATCCCTTCTTACTGTCGATGGATATATCCTATTTGCTCAGAGAGAGGGAAATCTGGGGGTACGCCCCGGACACTTTATGACATCAGTTGAAGAAGGATTAAGCAGACCATTGGATAGAGGCACTACCAGTGATGCACCAGATGTCTATCGTTGTGCATGTCGTGGCCTTTTTGAAGAATTAGGCTTACTTGAAAATAGTGATTTTTCTGTGTCTGATATTCTTTTTCTTGGTTTTGGATTGGATACAGAATATTATATGTGTGGATTACGTGGGATAATAAAATCGCAAAAAACGGCCAAGGAAGTTGTGAAAAATTGGCAAATAGGAGTAAAAGATAAACTGGAAAACAAAAAGCTTTTTGCTATTCCTTTTACTCTAGAAGATGTATGTGAGTTCGTGTTTTCTCATGGACCTTGGGGTGGAGGTGCATTAATGGGAATTTATCATACACTTGTCCATGAATTTGGAAGAGAGTCAGTTGAGAGAGTTCTCTCTTCCTAGAAAAAGTTTTCAATCCACACTTCGCTGGATTGTCATACTGGCAATCCACATGTATCACGCTGTATCACAGTGACACGTTTCAGAGTGATTGGAGGTCAGATGGAGACTAGCGTTCGGCGATGCGGAATACTGCCAGCCGCGAGCGCAGCGAGTCGGTCATCTCTACCAGGCGTTGGAGTGACTGTTGCATCTGGCGCATGTGGGCGGTGATCTCACTGGTCATGCGCGAGATCTCTTCGACCGAACTGACGGCCATCTGCGAACTCTTGCCCTGGCGCTCGGCGTCGTCGCGGATGTTCTTCACAAGATCGACGATCTGCTCCGTGACAACGTTGATAGCCTCCAGTTCGACGCCCGTCTGCGTCACCAGGTCGGTCTGCACCACAACCTGCTCGGTATTGCGCTCGACACTCTGCGAGATAGCGGTGGTCTCGTGTTGCACGGTGCGGATGTGGGTCGCGACCTTGCGCGCGGCCTCGGAACTGTGGACGGCCAGGGCGCGAATCTCCTGCGCGATGACGGCAAAGCCCTGGCCGTATTCGCTGGCTCGCACCGCCTCGATAGCCGCATTGAGCGCGAGCAGGTTCATGCTGGTGGTCAGATCGGTAATCGCCACCACCGTGTCATTGACCTCCTGGCCGCTCTCGCTCAGGCGCCGCATCATGCGCGCCGAATGCATGGTTGCCTCGCGCACGCGACCAATACCCTCAACCGCGCGATCAACCGTGTCCTGGCCCTTCGAGGTGACATCTACGGCCTCGGAGGCGATCTGCGACAGTTTGGCCGCGTGCTCCGCCAGCAGGCGCATCATCGTGGCCATTTCATCGATTTCGTGCGAGACGTGGTAGACCTGACGCTCTTGATGGTCCGCGTCGCGCACCAGCAGGTCGGAGCTGCGCTGCACATCACGGGTGTGTTCATCAACGGCGCGCGTAACCACCTGCACATCGGCGAGGATGCCGCTGATCTCCTCCACCATAGAGTTGACGGCGTCGGCGATGGGTTGCAGCTTCTCGTGCGAAGGGCGCACGCGCACACGCAGGTCGCCGCGCTGCATCTGCTCCAGATCCTGCGTCAGC
>JACDAE010000750.1 GCA_013695595.1 Ktedonobacteraceae bacterium
TTCATAGTGTTTGCGCAGGTGTTGAGCCAGATCCGTTGGGACCTCAGCCAGTTCAGCCAGTTCGTCCAGGCGCGTGAGTGCTGCGGCTATGCGAGCCTTTTCTTCTCTCTGTTCGCCCGCTCCATTATCATGGATATTGAGTATGCGCACGAGCAGTGGGAGGCTTAACCCCTGAACCACCAGAGTTGCTATGATGACGCCGAAGGTCAGATAGATAACGAGTGCTCGTTCGGGGAATGCTGCTCCCTGGGCTGTTACCTCAGGCAAGGCCAGAGCAGCCGCTAGAGATACCGCGCCGCGCATCCCGGTCCAGCCGATCAGTAGCACGGGCTTCCAGCCAGGATAGGGATCGCGTTCGCGCACGCGTCGGCTCAGGCGTGGTATCCAGGTGGCTGGAAATATCCAGAGCAGGCGGATCATAATGACGGTGAGGCTGACCGCGATAGCATACCAGATCAGGTAAAGAGGTGTATGCTGGACCGTCGTTTTGCTAATAATATCGAGGATGCCAGGGAGTTGCAGGCCAATTAAAATGAGGACGAGACCATTAAACAGGAAAATGATCATGTTCCATACTGAGTATGCTTGCAGACGCGTCTCAGAGGAGAAAAAGACAGAGGCACGCCGCGCCAAAAAGAGGCCAGTGGTAACGGTAGCCAGAACTCCAGAGACATGCAGCACCTCTTCACAAAGGATGTAGACGGCATAAGGGGTTATGAGCGTGAGCGTAATTTCCAGGGGTGGATTGTTCATCCAGCGATGAATATAACAGAGGCTCCATCCGATCAACAGACCCACGATGATCCCTCCGGCGCTCACTATTACAAATTGCAGGCTCGCATTACCCAGAGAGAAGACAGATGAAACCACTGCGGCCACCGCGAAGCGGTAGGCAACCAGACCTGTTGCATCATTGAGCAGGCTCTCACCCTCTAAAATGGTCACGATGCGTTGTGGGACACCGAGTTGTTGGGCAATCGCTGTTGCAGCCACCGCATCGGTTGGTGAGACGATTGCGCCGAGCACGAAGGCCACGGCCCAGGGAATGCCGGGGATCAGGAAATGGACCACGACGGCGACCCCAACAGTGGTTATCAGAACAAGAACGAGCGCCAGTTGCCCGATGGGACGCAGGTTGGCGCGGAAATCCTGCCACGAGGTGAGCCATGCAGACGAATAGAGCAATGGTGGCAGAAAGAGAAAGAACATAACATCAGGGTTTAAAGTGAGACGCGGTAGTCCTGGGATAAACCCTAAGAGGAGTCCACCCAGCACTAACAAAATAGGATATGGAATGTGGAGCCGGGGAGCCATGACGGCAAGGATCACCATCGCGAGTAGCAGCCCAATCAGAAGGAGTATGTTGTTGGGAATAGATTGCTCGATTCCTTGCGCGAGATGTGTTGTCAATGACAGTACAAAAAGCATCAGGGTGTATTCCTTTCTGCTTTTTTAAACGAGTTCTACTTCGACACCCAACTTCCGCACGAGCTTTACCATATGTGCCGGTGCCTGGGTGTCAGTAATGATCAGCTTAAGGCGTTCAAGGGGGCAGAAGGTCGTAAGGGTGACAAGGTCCCATTTCGTGGAATCAAGCACCGCGATTACTTCTTTTGCTCCCTCTACTATCGCCCGTTTGAGTTCGACCTCTTCGGCATTTACGTCGGTCAGGCCTTTATGTAATGTCAGGCCACGTGCGCCAACGAATGCCTTGCTGATGTTGATCTGTGTCAGAATGGGGCTGCCCCACTTTCCCACCAGCGAGTGGGTTTCGCGCCTCAGCATGCCGCCGAGCAATAGTACTGAGAGTGAGGGAAGATGGCCCAGTTCCATCGCTGTGCGCATGCCATTGGTCGCAACCGTCAGATCGTGCTTTGTTGCCAGGAATGGGACCATTGCGAGTGCCGTGGTACTGGCGTCCAAGGCGATCGTCTCGCCATCCTGAACATAGCGTGCCGCAGCTTCGCCGATGCGCTCTTTCTCGGCATGCTGCAACTGTTCGCGTACATCGATGCTCATTTCGCCAGGACTTGCACCTGGAGTGCTCAGGATCGCCCCTCCATGGGTACGACGCACGAGTCCCTGTGCTTCTAACCAGGCCAGATCTTTGCGAATTGTCACCTCGGAGACGGCAAACTGCTGGCTGAGTTCAGGGACCGTCACACGCTGTTCTACTTCGAGCAGGCTCATGATCTGTTGACGCCGCTCAGGCGTAAAGAGGATTGGCTCATCAGAAGAGGTTTCACCTGGTTTCGTTCTACTTCGTCCGCTGCTCATTCTGTACCTCTCTGACCTTTTTTGTGGCTATCTCTAAATAAGGTGTACTGCATCTAAATCGGCTATATACCTGATGGTGGAACGTGTAGCATGCCAACAACTCCTCTTTCGGAAGGTGCATTCTTCTCATTTCACTCCATTTTGTTTTCTTATATCATAATCAGATGGCTATTGTCAATTCTCATCTCGCCCCATACATCACTTCTTGCATTATGTTTCTTTTTAGATAATGAGCCTCTTATCGAGAGCATGGAGAATATGCAAGCCTCTTCGCTGAAAGTTGAAAATACGGCGTCAAACCCATTGACAACGCCAGCTTTTTATTGTACCATTTTGAAATAATACGAAATCAAACGAAACACTTATTTATGGGAATTCTAGTGCGTGCAACGGTGCCGTGCTACAGCTTCGTGGTTATTGCGGCCTTGTACGATCGTCAAGTACGTCCCAGAGAGGGGAAAGAGAGTGACGCAGCCTTCTGAACCCGTTGTTGATCTCCGCGCTATTTCGAAGCAATTTGGCGCTGTTCAGGCTTTGCGCGCTGCGGAACTTGTCCTGTATCCTGGCGAGGTCCACGCGCTTCTTGGTGAAAATGGTGCAGGCAAGAGCACGCTCGTCAAGATCCTGGGCGGAATTTATCGTCCCGATATGGGCACCTTCACGTTACGCGGTGAAATGGTTGACCTTCATAGTCCCGCTCAGGCGCAGCGTCTGGGCATCGCCGTTATCCATCAGGAACCCACCCTTTTCCCCGATCTCAATGTTGCCGAGAATGTTTTTATGGGCAGACATCCCCGTGACCGCTTTGGACGCGTGGCATGGAAACAGATGTACCACGAAGTGGAAAGGCTGCTTACTTCCCTCGATGTGCCCTTGAGTGTCTACACGCCAGTGCAAGGGCTTTCCGTCGCGGATCAGCAGATGGTCGAGATTGCCAAGGCGCTCTCTCTGAATGCAAGCGTGCTGGTGATGGATGAGCCAACGGCGGCGCTCTCTTCTCATGAGGTGGAGAAGCTCTTTGTGATCACCAGACAACTGCGTGAGCGTGGGGTCGCAATCCTCTTCGTGAGTCATCGCCTGGAGGAGGTTTTCCAATTGGCCGATCGCGTCACGATCATGCGTGATGGTGCCCATGTCATTACCACTCCAACAAGCACGCTGACCTCGGAAGCTATTATTCGCCATATGGTCGGGCGTGAATTGACCGCGCTTTTCCCCAAGGGTGATGCCGAGATCGGTGCGGAAGTGCTTTCTGTGCAACATCTGACGCGCAAGGGCGTCTTTGAAGATGTCAGCTTCACCCTGCGGCGTGGCGAGATCCTGGGCTTCTCCGGACTGGTGGGAGCCGGACGTACAGAGGTGGCGCGGGTGATCTTCGGCATCGATAGGGCCGATGGGGGAGAGATTCGGATCGACAATAAATCAATGCATATCTCCTCACCACAGGTAGCGATGCGCCATGGCCTGGCCTATGTTCCTGAAGATCGTCGTCAGCAGGGACTGGTCATGGATTTCTCGATTGCTGCGAATATGACCCTGCCGATCTTACAGCAGTTCAGCCACTTTGGTATTGTGGATCGCCAGCGCGAACGGAGCGTTGCCACCGATTACTCACAACAATTGCGCGTGCGCTCGGCTGGCATTGATCAACTGGTTCAGGCCCTTTCAGGTGGCAATCAGCAAAAAGTGGTTCTGGCTAAATGGCTGATCACCGAGCCAAAGATTCTCATCCTCGATGAGCCAACGCGCGGTGTTGACATCGGGGCCAAGGCCGAGGTGCACCGCATTATCTCAGAGCTCGCGTCCAAAGGCCTGGCGATTATTCTTATTTCGAGCGAACTTCCTGAAGTGCTGGCGATGTCTGATCGTGTACTGGTCATGCACGAGGGACGCGTCGCACATATTTTCGAACGGGGCGAGGCCACTCAGGAGAACGTCATGTTTGTAGCAACAGGACAGGTGCTTTATGACAACCACAAGTAAAGGGCAAGGGGCAGTGAAGGTAGCTCAACGCAGTAGCCAGAGCCGCCTTGTCGGATTAGTGAGCCGGGTACGTGAGCTTGGCCTGCTGATCGTCCTCATTCTTATTATTGCTATTGTGAGCGTGCAAGCCCCACGCTTCTTCACGGTCACCAATCTTGAACAGATTTTATTATCCGTCGCCATCGTCGCCATCGTCGCCATTGGCGAGACGCTGGTGGTCTTGACCCGTAACATTGATCTCTCCGTTGGCTCAATGGTTGGCTTTACCGCCTTTGTGAGCGCCAACCTTTTCAAGCAGCAGCCGGGCACCAGCCTGATCGTCGCCATTCTGCTTGGCTGTGCTCTGGGGGTGGTTCTGGGAGCTATCAACGGATTGATCATCACGGTGGGACGGGTCCCTGCGATCATCGTCACGCTCGGCACGCTCTACGTGTACCGTGGCCTGGATTTTGTCGTCGCGGGTGGCACGCAGGTGAGCGCCTCGGACGTGCCGGATAGTTATCTCAGCCTGGCAACCACGCGTATTCTAGGTGTTCCAGCCCTTATCTTATTTGCCGCTGCTATCGCCATCATATTTGCTTATCTTTTGCGCTCCACTCGTAGTGGTCGCCAGCTCTATGCCATTGGCAGCAATCCTGAGGCCGCTCGCCTCGCTGGTATTCGCAGCAATCTCCTGATCTTCGGCGCATTTCTGATCTCAGGCCTGCTGTGTGGATTAGCTGGTGTGCTCTGGGGAGCGCGTTTCGCCACGGTAAATGCGACCGCCGCTTCGGGGCTGGAACTGCAGGTGATTGCAGCCGTCGTCGTGGGCGGCGTGAGTACCCTTGGAGGATCGGGAACCATTCTGGGCGCGATGCTGGGCGTGATCGTCCTGGGCACTGTGGATAACGCGCTCAACCTGCTTAATTTATCGCAATTCTGGCTGCAGGCGATCGATGGGGCCGCCATTGTCATCGCGGTGACGCTCGATGCATTTATCACGCGCTGGGTACGACGTGCGCTTGTTATAAGGAGGCAGCGATGAAACGCCTTGCATTTCTGCGTTCCTGGGAGGCCCTTCTGGTCGTACTGCTGGTGGCGGCTGTTATCATCGGCAGTTCGCTCTCCCCCTATTTCTTTACGGGCTTCAACGTCGCCTCATTGACGAGAGACCTGATGGAGAAGGCGATTATGGCCCTCGCTATGACGCTGATCATCATCACGGGCGAGATTGATCTCTCGGTTGCTTCAGTATTGGGCCTGTCAAGTGTGGTGTTGGGGGCAACCTGGCGTGCAGGGGTACCTCTATGGGTGGGCATCATTATGGTGCTGATCCTGGGTGTTATTGCGGGACTCATAAATGGCTTGCTTGTAACGCGCCTTGGCCTACCTTCCCTGGTGGTGACGCTAGGAACGTTAGGATTGTACCGGGGATTGGCCTATGTCGTGTTGGGAGATCAGGCGGTCAGCAATTTTCCAGATGCATTCACCAGCTTTGGGTTTGGCAGTGTCCCTGGTACCCTCATTCCCTGGCCGTTTGTTGTCTTCGCAATCCTGGCACTGGTGGTTGGAGGTGTGCTGCATTGGAGCTGGATCGGCAGACAGATCTATGCAGTCGGCAGTAATAAGGAGGCTGCCCGTTTCGCGGGTATCCAGGTGGCACGCCTGAAGTTGTTGCTTTTCGTGCTCTCCGGCCTGTTCTCAGCATTGGCCGGTATCATATTCACCGCACGCTTTTCGAGTGCGCGCCCTGATAACGCGCTCGGCTTCGAGCTGGACGTAGTAACCATCGTATTGTTGGGGGGCGTAAATATCTTTGGCGGGCGCGGAACATTGTTCGGCATGATCCTCTCTCTTTTTATCATCGGCGCGGTGCGCAATGCTCTGGGCCTTATCAGTATCAGCGGTGATATTCAGAACATCGTCGTCGGCATACTCCTGATTTTCTCGGTCCTGGGGCCGAATACTATTCAGGGTATTCAGGCGGCTCTCGCTCGCAGGCGTCTGGCCGCGAACAATTCAACGAAGAACGCGTAAAGGAGTAAACAGATGAAAAAGCTGTTTCAGACACTGGGTCCGGTATTTCTGGTTTGCCTGGCTTTCGTCCTTGTAAGTTGTGGAGGGAGTACCTCCTCTGGCTCAAACACCGGTAGTGGTAGCCCTACCACCAATGGAGGCAGTAGCAGCCTCAACATCGCCTTCCTGCCGAAAGCGATCAACAATCCGTATTTCGACATCGCCGCAACGGGTGGAAAGACGGCTGCAACCGAACTCAAGGGAACGTTCAAACAGGTTGGTCCTTCTACGGCCAGTGCCTCCGACCAGGTAACCTGGATCAATACGTTGACCGAGCAGCACTCCAATGCGATCGTGGTTTCCGCGAATGATCCAAATGCCCTGGCTCCCGCCCTCAAGCAAGCGATGGCGCAGGGGATCAAGGTAGTGAGTTATGACTCTGATGTGGCTCCCGATGCACGCCAGCTCTTCATAAGTCAGGCCAGCCCGGAGGATCTTGGGCGTACGGAAGTGCAGGTTCTGGGCAAGGAACTCAATTATACTGGTTCGATCGCCATCCTTTCTGCCGCCAGCACAGCCACCAACCAGAATACCTGGATCGGCTTCATGAAGGATGAGCTTGCCCTACCAAAATACAAGAATATGAGTCTGGTCAAAATTGATTATGGCAACGACGATGATCAGACCAGCTTTAATGATACACTGAACCTGATGCAGGCGTACCCCAATCTGAAAGGGATCATCTCGCCGACCACCGTGGGTATCGCGGCGGCGGCCCGTGCCATCGAGTCAGTGAACAAGGGTGGCAAAGTTGCGCTCACCGGACTGGGCACGCCCAATCAGATGCGTAAGTATGTGAAAGATGGGACCGTCCAGCAGTTTGAACTCTGGGACCCCGGCAAGCTGGGTTACCTTGCGTACTATGCGGCAACGGCGCTCATCCAGGGCAAGATAACCGGCAAACAGGGCGACAGCTTTAGTGCTGGCACGCTCGGCACGAAGACTGTAGGTGCCAATGGTGTCGTACTTTTAGGAACGCCGACCGTCTTTGACAAAACCAACATTGATCAGTTCAATTTCTAGCATATAATCTCTTGCGGGGAAGCTCTGTTTATAAGTTTTCCCGCAAGAGGAAAATGGATGGATTATGAGCTCACTGTCAGCAACATTAACACAACTCGTTGCACGTTCACGTGAATTGGGCGCGGATCGTACCGTTTGCAACTGGGGTGGTGGCAATACCTCAGCCAAGGCCGACGAGATCGATTTTCGCGGTCGTCCAACACGTATTTTATGGGTAAAAGGCTCCGGTTCTGACCTTGCCACTGTTACGGACGCTTCGTTTACCGGACTCTATATGGATGATGTGCTCCCTCTGCTCGAACGTGAGCGCATGAGTGATAGCGAAATGGTCAGCTACCTTGCGCACTGCTTCTATGAGCCGAGTCGTCCGCGTCCTTCAATCGAGACCCTTCTGCATGGGTTTTTGCCCTTCACCCATATCGATCATACGCATGCCGACGCGACCAACTATTTTGCCTGTGCCCGTGATGGCGAGCAACTAGCGCGTGATTGCTTCGGCGATGCACTGATCTGGGTGCCTTATCGTCGCCCCGGCTTTGGCCTTGCACGCGAGGTCGCACTCGCCGTACGTGCCAATCCACAGGCACAACTCGTCATCCTGGCCAAGCATGGCCTGATCACCTGGGGTGAGACCGACGCAACCTGCTACGCCACGACCATTGCGACCATTGCTCGTGCCCGCGAATTTGTCGAGGCTCGTATTGCCCATAGCGAGCGAACTCTTTTTGGTGGAGCACGCATCACGGCGTCTACGAGCGAACAGCGCCACGCAATTGCTGCCCAGGTAGCTCCCATCCTGCGCGGACTGGTTTCGGCAGAGAAGTCACAGATCCTGCGCTTTGAAGAGGGCGAAGATGTGCTGACGTTCGCGAGTAGCCGGGATGCGCAGCGTCTCACAACCGTTGGGGCCGCCTGTCCAGATCATCTGGTGCATACTAAGCCCTGGCCGCTACTGGTCGATTGGACCCCCGAACAGGATAGTGCCACCCTTGCCGCAGCCTTGCGTACAGGCATTGCAGCCTATGTGGCGAAGTATCAGCATTACCAGGAGGAGAATGCCCAGCAGGACCTTGATCCTGATGCGGCAACACCGGTCTACCGGGCAACTGATGCCGCCTCTGATCCACATCCACGTGTAATCCTGATCCCTGGCGTTGGCATGTTCACGACCGGCAAAGATGCAGCGATGGCCGATGTCTCGGCGCAGCTCTATCGCCGTGCCATTGCCGTCATGCGTGGAGCAGAGGCGTGTGGAGGCTTCATCTCGCTCAGCGATGCGGAGAGCTATGCCGTCGAATACTGGCCCTTGGAGCAATATAAGCTCAAATTGGCACCCCCGGAGCGCGAATTTGCGCGCAGGGTCGTGTTGATTACGGGGGCTGCGGGTGGGATCGGCTCGGCCCTCTGTCGCCGTGTGGCGCAGGATGGTGCCCATATCGTGGCGACTGATATCGATCTACCGGGCGCAGAACAACTGGCTGCATCTATCAACGAGCATTTTGGCCCTGGACGCGCCATCGGGGTGAAGATGGATGTCACGCAAGAGGAAAGCGTGCGTGCAGCCTTTGAGCGTGCGGCCCTTGCTTTTGGTGGCCTTGATACCATCATCAACAACGCCGGTCTGGCCTCAGTGCATCCATCACCGATACGACGCTTGTCGAATGGAATAGGAACATGAACGTCCTGGCGACTGGTTACTTTTTGGTGGCGCGTGAGGGCTTTCGGCTGCTACAGGCGCAGGGG
>JACDAE010000761.1 GCA_013695595.1 Ktedonobacteraceae bacterium
GCTCTATACATTGCATCATGGCACGCTATGTTCCAAACCACAAGCAGCTCTTTGGGCACAAGATACGTATCCACAATGGAGGCCAATTATTGAAAGATCTTTATTGTGGCGTACTCAACATGAAAAAGATGATCTGACGGAGACAATAAATTTTCTGCGCGAAGCCTTGAACGTTACCAAAAAAATGTGTAGATCATATTAAAATACTATGATCTACTTGTCTCATCGCATTGTTATATGTTATGATTGCAAAAGAACAATTGAATATAGCTATGTCTTCGGGGCAAGGTGAGGGGTGCAATCAGATTGCATTTCCAATTCCTGATCGGCGGTAAAGCCCGCGAGCGTCTCTTCAGAGATGCATGATCTGGGGTAGTTCCAGAGCCGACGGTACAGTCCGGATGGGAGAAGACTGGATACCTGCTACATAGGGACAAATTTTACGTGCAAACGATCGGAATGTTATGTAAAATTCTGCCTGTTTATACACACAATTAATAACATTTTGTGTGCTATATCTTCTTTTTCCTGTCACTCTCTCCATTTGTACTTTTCCCCTAAACCATAGCTAATCAAACTTCACGCTGACAAAACCTTAGTCATAATCATCATTCTACAGATACAACACATTGAGTAGATGAAGAGAGAACAGCTTATGGATACAACAGGCACTACTGTCAGGCTCCATTTGAGTATTGCGGAAGCCATACACGAGGTTCAGGCTGGACGCATGATACTCATTTGTGATGATGAGAAACGCGAAAACGAGGCGGACATTTGTATGGCCGCACAATTTGCTACACCGCAAGCAATCAATTTTATAGCTCATTCCGCCTGTGGTCTCATTTGTGTGGCCCTGGCAGGTGAACGCCTTGATGCCCTGCATATACCTCTGGCCGAGCAATATGGCAATCCGTTACAAGGAACCGCCTTTACCGCTTCAGTTGACGCCCTTTATGGCACAACAACTGGGATCTCCGCACATGATCGCGCCCACACAATCCGCGCCCTCGTCGATCATGCGACACAACCCGAACATCTCGTGCGACCAGGGCACATCCATCCCTTACGTGCTCTTCCAGGAGGCACCCTACAACGACGGGGCCATACAGAAGCAGCCGTAGACTTCATGCGTCTTGCAGGTCTGGAACCGGGTGCGGTGATCTGTGAAGTTCTGGATACACACGGCGAGGCCGCTCATGGTCCAGTTCTCTTCGAGCTGGCAACACAATGGCAAATTGGCATCCTTTCAGTCGATGCCATTGCACATGAAATAGCTACAATTTACCAGGAGGATGCTCGTCTTTATGCTAACAATACCAGCAGCCCCAATCATCGATGAACTGGACGGCACACAATTAACGATTGGAATCATCGTAGCTCGCTATAACTGGCATATCACAGGGATAATGCTCCAGTTGTGTCAAGAGGAATTGCAACGCCTGCATGTCGCGCCGGAAAATATCCATGTGATTAGTGTTCCCGGTTCCTATGAACTTGCCACCACTGCCAAAGCTATGTTAAGTGGACATACGTATGATGCACTCATCTGCTTCGGTTGTGTGGTCAAAGGTGAGACACGTCATGATGTGGTCGTCTGCGATACTGCTGCCCAAGGGATTCAGCGTGTCTCACTTGATACTGGTATCCCTATCATTTTTGGTGTAATGTGCGCTGAAAACCAGGATCAGGCGGCGGCACGGACGATGCGTGGTAAAGATTGTGCTGCTGCCGCCGTCGAGATGGCACACACGGTTCAGATGCTAAGTAGACCTTCAGCAAAAATAACGACAGGAGTATAAAGATGTTTTCAGGTATAGTTGAAGAGATCGGTGTATTAAAACAGATAGAGCCAACCGGACTTGTTATCAAGTCCCATCTCGTGCTGCAAGACGGTGAAGTCAAAGAGAGTATCGCTGTCGATGGTATCTGTCTCACCCTTACTGAACTCGGCACAGATTGGTTCCGCGTTGATACAATGCCCGAAACACTGCGACGCACAAGACTGGGCAGCTTGCAGGTCGGCGCTGAAGTTAATCTGGAACGTTCCCTGGCTGCTAACGGGCGCATAGGTGGACATATGGTGCAAGGACATATCGAAGCAACTTCTTCTGTGCTTACTATCAAAGAAGATGGCATGGCGCAATATGTTGAAATTGAGCTACCAGATATACTGCGACCTTACGTTGTCTCGAAAGGCTTCATTGCTATAAATGGTGTGAGTCTCACAGTGGTCGAATGCATGCAAGAGCGTTTTTCCATTGCACTCATTCCCTATACACAACAACATACGAACCTGGGTCATCTGCAAATTGGGACACTACTCAATCTTGAAACAGATATTATTGGCCGTTACGTTGTACAGTTCCTACAACAACGTTCCTGAAGACTTTATACAAAGATGAAACAAGCTCGCGCTTTCTGTAAAACAAGAACATCCAATCGATGTGATAAAATACTCATAAGATGGACTTATGGACTGAATTTGATGATCATCAGCAGCCTCAGGATGTATCAGAACGCACATCGCATACACGCCGTTTGACTGAACGTGTAATTCTGTCGTCGCTGCGTGATTGGCTGTTACAGGATTACGCTGCCGCTTATTGCCGTTCTCTCGCGGCAATGCGGATATTTCGTCGTTGCTATTGGGTTGACGCACTTGGCATTGATAGCAAAGCGAACGCACAACCTTTTGAAGAGAAATCAGAAAGCGTGAAGTCTGGCAAAAAAGGACGCAGCAAAACTGTATCCACGATTCCTCCTGCATTGCAATCTATCTGCGGCCTTTCACAGATTCTGGCTCAAGAGAGCAAGCCAATCACCTTACAAAGCTTTCTTCTTGAGGCGGGAAGCAGTAAGCACAAAAATACCAGATTGGCCCGGAATGGCCCTACACCTGTCCCAAAGCCAATAGCTCTTCCTAAAAATGGCGGCATCATACATGCAAGTTGGCTGGAAGCAGCCACTCCATTGCTCCAGGAACTCGAACAATCACCAGCCATCTTTCTGCTTAATCCATTTGGTCCCAGGATGTTTAGCAATAATGATCTCGCGCTTCTATATCAGCGTACCGTTCCTACTGAATTATGCTTTTTTATAGCTCATAAACAGCTCGAAACAAGTCTGCTGGCCGCACGACGCACCCCCGAACAAGCAACGCTGCTGACAGGTTTATTACGTACAGATCGTTGGAAGACGCTCCCTGCCATAAAGGAAGAACTACCACAGGCCCTTGGAAGCTTGCTCGCCCTCTTCATTGCTTCCATGCAGCGACATTTTCTATTGCCCGTCCAGCGTATTGCTTTGCCGATGCAGATACGCCCTGCCATCGCTGAAGATGTCCCTTATACGTTGATCTTTGCCACGCGACGCCAGGATAGCCTGTTTAGTATGAATGATGCCGTCTGCCTCTACCGTCGCCGGGCCTATGAGAAGAGCAGGCAGGGGGTGCTTAATGAAGAATGGTTCGCACAACAAGAACAATTACGCTTAAACGCGAACCTGCAACAACTCTATCAACACACGCTCCAACAGGGACATGCGCAACGTATACGCCGCTGGCATGATCTGCGACAACAACTCCTCTTACTCAACTTTGGACAATTCATGCTTCAAGACTACGATGTTATTATCAATCAGTTATTATTAAATAAAGAGGTGCGTTGCGAATGGCGTCAACACTCAGAGGAAGACCGCATACCTGGTAATGATGATACATTAGTATGGAGCTAAGCACCGTACACCCATGCCTCCTGATGCTATCCACAAGCAATGAGGGGGAGATGTTACCAGGGGGAAACGCCTGGCATGGGGACACCCGGCGCTTTAGTAACACCTCCTATAAATAGTTTACGCTAATTTTTGCATTTTGTGTCATAGTTTTGCGCGAAAAAACTCCAACTCCGTAAAAATTTAATTTGTTGCAGTAAGTTATGTCAAATTAGAATAGCGGGAATACCCGATTCGACAGGACCTGTCGGCAATTAATTGGCTGTACAATCCATAAACTGGAGATTATAATGATTAGAAATAAAAAGTAAATAGCAAAAAGTGAGCACCTCACAGAATGAGGAAGACAGGTATGTCACGCAGACAAAAAGATGGAAATTCCTTTCACAATCAGCATCCTGGCAATGAGCAATTTGAGCATAGCGCTTCCACAGCTTCAGGAAGTCGGATTATCCCAGAATCAGATGACGAATTGCTTGCAGATACCTATCGTACAAAGCATACCGCCATTACACCAACATTTGAACATGGTGAGAAATATCACGAAGCGGGCAAACGGGATGTCGAACTCTACATTCGTACCTATAATACCCTGCTAAGAAGTTCAGGGGAGATTAGCTTGAAAGCACTTATACAGGCCCATTACAATATCGATTCCAGCTTACATCCTGACGCTCGTTCGCCTTATCCCGACATGTCCGCCTTTATCTATAGCGTCCTTCGCCTACCGGCTTCAATTATCAATTGTGATCTTGTCTTATTGGGCCAGTCCGAAGAGGTTTTCCTACATCAGGGATTTCATGTGAATACCTGGGAAGCGGTCACAGCCTCAGCTCGCAGGCGTAAATGGTTTTATGATGGAAAGAAAACCCTGGCAGTTTATGTTGCCAGCGTCAGTGACACCGATGATATTGTCCCTATTCTGGTTGCTTTCCAGATCGAATGGGACAAAATGTACTACTTAATCAATTCTGACCCCACAACATTGCAACTCCTAGAAACACGTATGGACCGGTCCTCGCCCGTCTTCGCGGAGATCAGTAAAGTCCTGCGCGAACGTTTGCATATCGCACCAGATGACTGGCAACGCCTGGAGGTTATCTGGGGTGATCGCCTATGGGAAACACTGTTGGAGATTGGGCGGCATCGCAAAAGCTTCAATCTACGCATGCTCGGCGGCTCTCATGTAGGCTATGTACGAGCGGCACGCAAGTGGTGGACTCCGGTTAAAAATGTGCTTGACAAACTCGGCCAGTCAGACCGTCCTGTCTACTTCGTCTCCAGCAATACGCATAGCCTGGCTAATCTGTTGTCAGGTGTTATGCTTAGTCGCGCCGACGAACTAACTCGCTTCGCACTCAATGGCTCTGATCCCTACCTGGCTGAAGAGTGTCGCAAACTGCAGAGCGGTGAAGTTCCTGGCAACTGGCAAAACTTTCTCTACTTTGTAGCTCGTGAATGGATCCGTACACCTGCTGGAAAAGAGTTTATACAAAATCGCAATCAGGAAGAGCAGCAGCGCGGCCTCTGGTACGTTGGTGCCCGCTATGGTCTGGAGATTGATGCTCAGATCATTGAGTTATCAAAGTTGCGCTCGACACAGATCGATCCGCGTTGTCGTATGCCCCACATGGGCTACCTCGCAAAGAGTAATGCCATCATTTTGAATATCGATTACCCGCTCGGTATGGCCGCCTATCGGATGATGCGCGAAATTATGGAAAACCTGACCCAGGTGCGCGGCATCTATATCCTGGGCAAAGCCGCAACCCTCAACGGTCGCATCGGTGATGTGATGATCTCTAATGTTGTTATGGATGAGCACAGCCAGAACACCTACTGGCTTGATAATGCTTTTAGCGCCCAGGATGTGCAACCATATCTAATCTATGGATCTGTCCTTGATAATCAGAAAGCGGTCTCTGCCAAGGGAACCTATCTGCAAAATCGCCAGTACCTGGACTTCTACTACCTGGCAAACTTTACGGTCGTTGAAATGGAGGGGGGACCCTATCTTAACGCCATCTACGAAGATCAATACCTTTTGCGCTATCCTGAGGGTGAAAATATCAACTTCGCTCGTTTGCCATACGACCTGGGCATCCTGCACTATGCATCGGATACCCCCTACACACGTGGAAAAAACCTGGGCGCAGGGAGCCTTTCCTACTTTGGCATGGACTCAACCTACGCCAGTTCTGTAGCGATTGTGCGCCGCATTATTCAAAATGAAATCGACTCATTACACCATCAAGTAACACAGCCACTTGGAATTGAAGAGCACCTAGAGCCAAAACCTGAAAAACAGGCCGCTTCTTAATAAAACGGGGTAGGGGCGTCACCTTGCATACGCCCCGCATTGAACTGGCTTTACAGGCCACCGGGGCGTATGCAAGGT
>JACDAE010000006.1 GCA_013695595.1 Ktedonobacteraceae bacterium
CAAGGATCGTTTCACTGGTGAGGAGCGCGAGGCGGGGAAAGCGGCATGGGTACTGGGATTGGCCTTTATCACTGAGGGCGCGATCCCCTTTGCAGCGGAGGCACCATTCCGCGTCATTCCATCGATCATGATCGGTTCAGGCATCACGGGTGCGTTATCGATGCTCTTCCAGTGTCAACTGCGCGTTCCCCACGGTGGTGTCTTCGTCCTTCTCATCCCAAATGTGGTCACCAACCTGCCCCTGTATGCGCTCTCGATTGTGATTGGAACGCTGGTCACCGCTGGAGCACTCTTTATCCTCAAACGTCCGGTCGCGGTTGAGGAAGAAAGTGTAGAAGAGGTTCCGGTCGCGGCGGTCGCCTGACCTTCGTCCTCACTATGGTAGGAACTCACCGGCATCACATCAATGGCGACGTGGTGCAGGCGGGTTCCTATTTCCCTAAAAAATGATGCACCCAAATAGAGAAAACACGCGAAATCTGGTGCCCTACCAGATTTCGCGGTAGTATCGGTATTTCGCCATTTCCCAAATTTGTCTATTAGGAATTATTGTACCGACAACACAGTTACATCAAAAGTCAGTTCGGCATTGACCGGGATAACAGGTGGATACCCTTTCGCACCATATCCCAGGGCAGCGGGGATCAAAAGGCGGCGTGTGCCACCAGCCTTCATGCCAACCAATCCTTGATCCCAACCAGGAATGATCTTGCCTTGACCTAATTGGACCGAAAAAGGCTGACCACCATGATCATAGGAACTATCGAACTTTTTGCCTGTTTTGCTAATCCAGCCGGTATATTCCACATTCACGGTACTGGTCTTTTGAACGACTGCACCTGTCCCCTCTTTGATGTCGATATATTTGAGGTTACCAGGGAAGGTATTTGTCTTTTGCGTGACGGCGGGTGGTGATGTGGGACCAGATTTTGGCATTGGTGCCCCTGTTGCAGCCTGCACTTCACTACTCGCAACGGTCACCGTCGCCTGTACAACTGCGGTTGCGGTCACATTGGCGGCTGCTGTCTGCGTAGGGATAGCAATCTTTGCAGCAGCAGTTTGCGTGGGTGCGGCAACAATTTGCGTCGCGGTCGCTTGTTGATTATGCACAGTCGTCGTCGCGGTCGCACGCTGATCTTTCAATTTTTGTGCAGCTACCTCTTGTTGCGTCGTCACCTGACGGTATTCCAGGAAGGTCAGGGATGCAATAACAAGAACAACCAGAGTGATCGACGAGGCAAGGATGATCTGCCTCCTGCGTCGCCTCCGTGCAATGCGTACTAAGCGCTCTTGTTGGCGCTGACCAGGGCGGCCTCTTCTTTGGGCGGCATTATTTTTATCCTTCATCGTCTGAGTCATAAATACGCGCTCTCTCCTCTCGTCTTATGTTCAATAATGGCACGTTGAGAGTATCATTAAATCCAAATTCTGGCAAGGGGGTAGGAGACAATGAAAAAATCAGGAAGAAGCCTCCTCGCTCTCTCCGTGCGAAATATCCCAGAGGATAGAACGCGTGATTGACGCGTAGTGATACACTCTTATATAACCTCTATCTTATTTAACATCAAAACGGGAGGAGCTAGCAGATATGAAGCGATCAACGATGCTCATTATTCCGGTCCTTATTCTTCTATCAACGGGTCTCTTTCGCGCACCAAGGAATGAAGCATGGTTCAGACGCAAAGGCGAACCCGTCAAAGCAAGAGTCATTCAGATACGCGATAGTGCCCCGGCAGCCTCGACGGCAGATCCTGTCTGGCGTCTCAAAGCGACCTGGACCGATGACAATAGCCAGAAAACCTATACATTCGAGAAGATTTTTCCCGAACGTCCAGATTATCGCGCAGGCGATTTTATCGATGTGCTTATCGATCCCAAAGATCCGAAGAAATATTATGTAGATTAAGGAGATCTCGGTAGGAATGCCGTAATACTATTCTTTGAACCATGAATATGGATATCCGCATTGTGGGAAAATATCATCACTGTAGGGAAGCCATTTATTATTCCGGGAGATCGATTTCGCAGCCCCGGAATAATAAATGGCTTCCCTACAGTGATGAGTTATGAGCTCGCTAGATTGACGTAATCCTGGGTGAGGTCTTTCACGGGCGCGATCATCTTTTGGGCCACCAGGAATTGTTCCATCGACTGCCAGGTCGCACTATCGTTGTAGCCAGCCTGACCCTTTCCTTGCCAGATGGGAATGGTGGCCTTCAGCACGGTAAGCGCCTGGGTGGTATCGGTCAGAGTGGGAATGTATGTTTTGCAGATTGTTAGAGCTGCCGAGGGATCAGCGACGACATCTTTCAATCCCTTGAGCGTTGCATCCACAAAACTTTTGACCATCGCAGATTGATTATGGTAGGTATTTTCCGTGGTGATGATGCCATTCGAGATGAGCGGCTGGTAATCGGAGACGTTAAATGTGCGTACCGGGAAGCCGCGCTGGGGCAGTTGTAGCGCCTCATTGTTCGAATAGCCCATGACTGCATCGACCTTATGACTGATAAGAGCCGGGACCTGGGTAAAACCAATGGTCTGGAGTTTCACATCGGTAGTCTTTAAATGGGCACTATAGAGGAGTGCCAGCAGCCCCGTATAGGTTGAGCCATAGGCCCCTGGAATACCAATCGTATGTCCTTTGAGATCGGCCAGCGTCTTGATGGACGAGTCGGATGGCACAATCAGGCTCACGGGATACTTCTGGAAGATGGTTGAGACATCGATGGCTGGAATATTTTTGTCGCGGGCGGTCAGCAATTCATCGCCACCAGCGAACACAAAAGTATTGCGTCCAGCGACCATCGATCCAAAGAGATCGGGGACGATGCCGTGGTTAAAAGTAACATTCAGACCAGCAGCACTATAGTAGCCTTTGCTCTTCGCGACATAAAACGGCGCGAACTGCACATCGGGTATGTAGCCAAGTCCGATCGTGAGATTTGTGGTCGTAGCAGCCGGAGTGCCAGAACCGGTGGTCGTCGTTGTGCTCCCGCAGGCCGTGAGCAGCAAGGCCAGTAGGACCAGGGGTGACACAAAAGACAACAGCATAGATGAACGATGACGTTGAGACATCGATGTATTTCTCCATTCGTATGATACAGGAAAGCCTTCGCTTGCCAGACTAATAAACTGCCTCGGCTATCTTTGTGAGGAGCCAGGTGATTCCATAATACAGAGCCGCCAAGCCTGCCAGCACCAGAACGGTTGCGAACATAAACGGGGTATTAAACTGATTTTTTGCCATCAATACCAGTGCGCCAAGCCCCTGGCCTCCTCCCACAAACTCCCCAACGAGGGCACCGACGATTGAAAGGGTAAAGCCAGTCCGAATAGCCGCCAGAATCGCTGGCAGAGCAAGCGGAAACTCGATGCGAGAAAGCAAAGACCAACCGGAAGCTCCCTCGACGCGAGCTGCGTCCGTCAAGGTGGAATCAATGGTCTGCACACCCAGAATGGTATTTACGAGGATCGGGAAGAACACGACCAGGGCGCATACAAGCATATTGGGCAGCAATCCATAGCCTAACCAGAGCGAAAAGAAAGGGGCGACCACAATCGCAGGAATCGCCTGACCTGCCGCCACGTATGGGTTAAGCGTAAGCGCCAGCAGACGCGACTTTGCCAACCCATATCCCAATGGCAACGCAAGCGCCAGGGCTAACAGAAACCCAAGCACGCTTTCCTCAATCGTGACCAGGGCATTGCTTACCATAACACCAGACGACAGGCCGTCACCTAAACTGGAGAATACATCGGCGGGTGCGGGCAGAAACAGAGCGGACACGTGCCCAGGTGTTGTAAGAACGTACCATATCAATAAAATGAGGCCAGCCAGGATAAACG